>DAOVAK010000779.1 GCA_030671095.1 Deltaproteobacteria bacterium
AGCTGAGAGGCTTCTCCCTCCATAGCGATGGACCCGTTCTCCAACAAATAGGCCCTCTGAGAAATTTTCAGGCTTTGGCGGGCGTTCTGTTCTACCAGAAGGATATCCACGTCTTGTTGATTAATCTCTTGGATCACCCGGAAGACCTCCAGAACGAGCATGGGTGCCAATCCAAGTGAGGGCTCGTCCAGCATCAAGAGCTTCGGCCTTCCCATCAACCCTCTGCCCACGGCTAGCATCTGCTGTTCGCCGCCACTCAGAGTGCCAGCCATCTGGGATTTCCTCGATTGCAAGACCGGGAAAAGGCCGTAAACCCATTCCAGGGATTCGTTTCGGTTCTGTCTTGCCCTTCTCAGATAGGCCCCCATTTGCAGATTCTCAAACACAGTCATATCAGGGAAGAGCATCCGTTCTTCAGGGATCTGAATCAATCCCTGTTCAACGACCTTGTTTGGTGGCCACTCATGAATTGCAGCCCCATCAAAACCGATCGAACCTCCCTTGGGTCTCACGACGCCGGAGATGGTATTGATGGTGGTCGTTTTCCCAGCCCCGTTTGCCCCGAGAAGGGATACCATCTCCCCGGACTTCACGACGAGGTTAACATCGAAAAGGGCCTGATGATCTCCGTAAAAAACACTGAGCTTTTCGACCTCTAGCACGATTTCTTTGCCTTTCTCACGATTGTTCTATGGTGAACCACATAAACAGCCTCACATAGCAAGACAAGTCATTGCGAGTCCCACCGATCAGGCGGGACGCGGCAATCTCTCAAAATCCCCCTCGATCCCCCTTTAGAAAAGGGGGAAGGTCTTCGATCTTTGGAATAGCACTATTCGGTTTCCCCCCTTTATTAAAAAGGGAGGCTGGGGGGATTTTTACGTCTCCTCTTCTTCTTTACCCAGGTACGCCTCGATCACCTTGGGGTCGGAGGAGACCTCTTTCGGGTTTCCTTCGGCGATTTTCATGCCATGATGAAGCACAATCACCTTATCAGAAAGATCCATTACGGCCTTCATGATATGCTCGATCATGATAATAGTGACACCCTCAGCTCGGATTTGGCGAATGGTCTCCATCATCTGTAGGGTCTCGCTTGGAATAAGACCTGCTGCGATCTCATCCAAAAGGAGCAAATCGGGTTGCGTAGCCAGGGCCCGGGCGAGTTCCAGACGCTTTTTGTTCAGAGGAGATAATTGGTCTGCAGAGACTTCTGCTTGGGCCTGCAAATTGAGGAATCCTAGGGTATCCATCGCCTCAGACCTGGCATGTTTTCCATCATACCTTTTGTCTCTTCCAAAACAGACACCCACAAGGACATTTTGCAGGACAGAAAGCGCTTCAAAGGGCTTTGCATGCTGATATGTCCGTGAAATGCCCATGCGGCATATTCTGTCTGACCTGATGCGGGTAATATCCCGCCCCTTGAAATTGATGTTTCCAGCGGTGGGCAGATAGGTCCCGCTGATGAGGTTGAATAGGGTGGTTTTTCCCGCCCCGTTAGGCCCAATGATCCCTGTAATGCTTTCCTTCTCCACCTGGAAACTAACATCGAATAGAGCAGTCAGTCCGCCAAAGGTTTTATTTATCCTTTCCACAGAAAGCATAAACGTGGTCTCCTAAATCTCGTGGTATAGGCCCACCTTCACGAGGGCGCGACGAAAAGGGCGCAAACGAACCAGGCCCCCTGGCATGAAAAGTCCCACAAAAAGAATAACAAGACCGTAAGCCGCAAAGTGCAGATAGGCCATTCTGGTCCAAAGGGCCTCTTCCACGATGAAGAGGAAGATGGAACCAATCACCGGCCCGATAATCACC
>DAOVAK010000714.1 GCA_030671095.1 Deltaproteobacteria bacterium
TGCAGAGTTTTTGGGCGGACAATTTGTCCGCTACAACGAAGATATTGCCCAGTTAAAGACCAAAATTGCCGAAACCATTGATTTGGCAGTAGGTGGTATTGACAACATCATAGGTGAGGGTGAGACAGTCCTGATTAAACCCAACCTTGCTTTTCAAGCTCCACCAGAGAGCTTTTCCGTGGTTGATCCTCGGGTTATAGAGGCCTTTGTTGCTTACCTGAAGGAGAGTTCCAGAGCTAAAGAGGTCTGGGTGGGAGACAACCCTTCGCTGGGACAGCAAGTGGGACGGGCCAGACCTGCTTTTGAAGCCGCCGGTATGCGACGGGCGGCTGAAAGAGGAGGTGCGGATCGCATCATTTACTTTGATGAAGAGGAGCTTGTGGATGTGGAGGTGAAGGGAGCCGTGCTGTTCCGCCACGCCAAGGTTTTTAAGCCTTTCTTGGATGCGGATCGGGTCATTAACCTGCCAAAAATGAAGACCCATCTGGCTGGGACAGTCACATTAGGAGTGAAGAACTGGCAGGGCATCATCCCGAACGTGCACCCAAGCGGCGAACAGCAGGATGTTCACCGTCTGGACCTGGGTCAGAAGTGTGCCGATCTACTTCGTGTTCGTAGAGCTGATTTGACTTTTGTGGATGGGATCATTGCCATGGAGGGCCAGGGTCCGCACGCTGGCACACCCGTGGAGATGAACCTGTTTATCGCAGGAATGGACACGGTGGCTGTGGATGCCGTAACGGCCTATGTCATGGGCTTCGAAACAATAGAGATTCCAGCCGTTCGCATTGCCGCTACCGAGGGGTTAGGAGAGAGGGAGATTGACAGAATCGAAGTGGTGGGGACTCCGGTCGCTGATGTGCGCACCTTTTTCAAACGATCCATGAACGACCCCATTGGCCTGATCCCAGGTATTCATGTCATTGTCCAGCAGACATGTCCTGGATGCTTCGCCAACATACGGGGGGGGCTTGACAACTTCAATAATAATGTTGACACCAAAGACTTTATAGACAAAGCCGGCGAAATTTATATAGTTGCCGGCGGGGTGCCCGAATTCGAACCTGAGTGGGTTACTGATAAGCACCTGTTCATCCCCGGAGATTGCTGGAAGTATTTTCCGAGCAGAGAAAAGGTTGAAGAGGCCAGAAAGGTGGCCAAAAGCGTGACTGAATATCCCGGTTGTGCACCGGTCTACATCTTTGCCCAGCTCAACGGAGATCTCCAGGCGCTTTATCAGAAGTGCGGTGGTGTTCTGTGCCCACAACCTGCATGAGTTTATTTTTCCTGGAATGAATTTGAGAATGGTGCGAAAACTGTCGTGGCGAGAAGAGATCAGACTGAATACTGGTTAGATTTAGGATTAATGCCCTATGAGCCTGCGTTTGCCATCCAGGAGCGGATCCTGGAAGCGCGTATGAGGGACCGATTGCCATCCACGATAATCCTGCAGGAAAACTCATCTGTTTTCACCATTGGGCGCACGGGCAGCCGTTCAAATATACTGGCCTCTGCGGACGAACTGCAAAGATTGGGAATCGAGGTGCTGGAAGTAAACCGCGGAGGTGACATCACCTATCACGGCCCCGGTCAGCTCATCGTCTCCCCTTTGCTCTACCTGGGTGACGTTGACCTCAATGCCAACCAATACCTGCACCGCCTTGAGGACGTGCTCATGGATTTACTGTCAACCTTCGGGATTCGGACATACAAGAAAAAGGATTATCCCGGAGTCTGGTGGAATCAGGCCAAGATTGGTGCAGTGGGAATTGCTGTGAAACACGGCTATACCTTTCATGGCTTTTCCCTCAACGTCAATCTTGATTTGGCTCCATTCAACCTGATTAATCCCTGTGGGGTCAGTCAGATGCTCATTACATCCCTCCATCAAATACTCGGGCATGAGATTCCTATGGCAGAAATAAAAGAGAAACTGCATGAGATTATGGTGGAGACGTTTTCTCTCAGCATCAGGGATGTTTCCTGGAAGGAAGTCCAGGAGGTTTTGGTCTCTGGCAACGCCTGATCAATACGAGGAGGCTGTCCGAGAAAGGCTATTTTTCCCAATCTCTACGTCCCCGATGAGCGGGATCTTAGACGGGCCAGGATTTTTACTTAAGGAGATAACATTATGAACTAC
>DAOVAK010000015.1 GCA_030671095.1 Deltaproteobacteria bacterium
AAAGTTAAAGGAGCAAATGATGGCTTATCAGAATATCATCTTTGAGGTAGAGGGAAGTGTGGGGATTATCCGGTTCAACCGGCCCAAGGCCTTGAATGCGATCAATACGGAAATGGTGAAGGAACTCGATGATGCCTTGATTAGGGTTGAAGGCGATTCTAACATCAAGGTGCTGATTCTGACAGGGGAAGGGGACAAGGCCTTTGTGGCTGGGGCCGATATATCACAGATGGTCAATCTGGACCCCCTTCAACTGAGAAGGTTCTCTCGGGATCTGCATGAAGTTCAGTTTCGGCTGGAAGGGCTTCCCATCCCTGTGATCGCCTGTGTAAACGGTTTTGCCCTGGGTGGTGGCACGGAGATGGCAATAGCCAGTGATTTTATCTATGCATCGGAGAACGCCAAGTTCGGACAGCCTGAGATCAATCTTGGGCTTATCCCCGGCGCGGGGGGTACCCAGCGGCTTCCCCGGCTGGTTGGCAAAGCGATGGCTAAAGAGCTTTGCATGACGGGAGCCATCATATCGGCACAGGAAGCCAAGGAGATAGGACTCGTCAATAAAGTCTTCCCTCATGAACAGCTATGGGAGGAGACCATGAAAACAGCCGGTGTCCTCGTCTCAAAGGGCAGGGTATCCTTGATGTTTGTCAAGAGATGTATGGACAGAGGCCTTGACATGGATCTTCGTGACGGATGCTTTATGGAGTCCGACGCCTTTGGCCTTTGCATGGCCAGCCCGGACGGCAAAGAGGGGCTCACGGCATTTCTGGAGAAGAGAAAACCCGATTTTAAAGGAGGGCTGGATTAGAGATGGATTTCCAATTGACAGAAGAACAGCAGATGGTTCGGGATATGGCCCGAAAGTTCGCTGAGGCTGAAATCAAGCCAAAAGCGGCAGAACTTGATGAAAAGCATGAGCACCCGGCAGAGATTGTTAAGCAATTGGGTGAGCTGAAGATGCTGGGCATTGTAGTACCAGAGGAGTACGGTGGGGGTGGGATGGACAATGTGAGCTATGCCCTTGCCCTGATCGAGATCTCTAAGGGCTGCGCATCTACAGGGGCCATTATGTCCGTGAACAATTCCCTCTATTGTTTTCCTGTGATGGCCTATGGCACGCATGAACAGAAGGTGAAGTATCTTTACCCCTGTGCTTCAGGCGAGAAGATCGGGTGCTATGGCTTGACCGAGGCCAACGCCGGTTCGGATGCTGCCAGCATGCGCACCTCTGCGGTTAAGGATGGTGATGAGTGGGTAATTAATGGCGAGAAAAAATTTATTACCAACGGCAACGTGTCTTCTTATTGCGTTACGGCGGCGGTGACCGAAAAAGGGAAGGGGTACAAGGGCATCAGTTCTTTTGTCATGGACCTGGACAACACACCTGGGTTCAAGGTGGGCCGGGTGGAAGACAAATTGGGGATCTTGGCGTCGGGGACGGCCGAACTCGTCTTTGAGGATGCCCGGGTCCCTGCCGATGCCCTCTTGGGTGCAGAAGGGGAGGGGTTTAAGCAGATGCTCGGCACCTTAGACGGGGGTCGCATCGGAATCGCCGCTCAGGCGATTGGTATCGGACGTGCCGTTCTGGAGGAGGCCCTCGAATACGCCAAGACCAGGGAACAATTTGGGCAAGCTATCTCCTCCTTTCAGGCCATACAGTGGAAGCTGGCGGACATGGTTACAGAACTAGATGCTGCTGAATTGCTTACTCTCCGGGCGGCGTGGCTGGAGGACCACAAGAAACCTTATGAAAAAGAGGCTGCCATGGCCAAGCTGTATGCCTCAGATGTGACCATGAGGGCTTCTGTGGAAGGGGTGCAGATTCTAGGTGGCTATGGGTACTGCAAAGAATACCCCATGGAAAGGCATATGAGGGATGCAAAAATTTGCCAGATCTATGAAGGAACAAATGAGATAATGCGACTCGTGATCGCCAGGAATCTTATCAAAGGGAGATGATGGCGACACCAAACTCCTTTTGCGAAACTGATTCAGACAGACAAAATATATATCCTGAAATTATACAGTTTACACAAGGTGCATTTTTTTCGGAAATTTGCTAAGGCACGACTGGCGCGGAGATGCGCTGTCTAAGTAATATGATTTACACTGTATTGGACATTTAAATAAGACAATTATACATGCATAGGGTCGGACGTATTGGCATGTAATGGACATGAAGCTCATCTTATGGCGGAGGTGCCGAATGGCTTCAGACTTTAATAAGAAAATATTTGAGGGAATAGAGAAGGGCCGAAAAAAGTGGCAAAAGGAATTGGATAAGCTGTTTGCCACTAAGCCGGAACGACTTGAAAGATTTTCCACTGTCTCGGACCGGGAAATCAAAAGGATTTATACGCCCGGACATATCAGAGAGCAAGATTTTGTGAGAGATCTTGGTTTCCCTGGCGAGTATCCGTTCACCCGTGGGGTGCAGCCTTCCATGTATCGAGGGCGGCTTTGGACCATGAGAATGTTTGCGGGGTTCGGAGATGCAAAAGATACAAACAGGCGGTTTCGGCATTTGGTGGATCAGGGACAGACGGGGCTCTCCATTGCCTTCGATATGGCGACTTTGATGGGGTATGATTCGGACTCGCCAAAGGCCAGAGGTGAGATCGGTAGATGTGGGGTGGCGATTGATACGCTGAAGGATATGGAAGACCTGTTTGAAGGGCTTCCGGTTGAGAGGATCACCACCTCCCAGACCATCAATCCGCCCGCCCCAGTCAGTTGGGCCATGTATATCGCCATGGCAGAGAAGAGGGGGATTGATCGGCGCATTTTGGGCGGGACCATTCAGAATGACATGCTCAAGGAATTCATAGCCCAAAAGACGTTCATGTGTCCGCCCGTGCCTTCAGTTCGTGTGATTACTGATACGGTGGAATTTGGAACAAAGGAGGTTCCCCGCTGGAATACCATCAGTATAAGCGGATATCACATCAGAGAGGCAGGGGCCACAGCAGTCCAGGAACTGGCCTTCACTCTGGCGGATGGCATTGCCTACACGGAGGCAGCCATCGAGCGGGGTCTTGCTGTGGACGATTTTGCACCTCGATTTTCCTTCTTTTTTGATTCTCACATGGACTTTTTTGAAGAAATTGCCAAGTTCCGTGCAGCCAGACGGATGTGGGCCAAGATCATGAAGGAAAGATTCAAGGCCAAGGATCCTAGATCCTTGTGGATGCGGTTTCACACACAGACGGCAGGATGCTCACTCACAGCTCAGCAGGCCTACAACAATGTGGTGAGAACGGCCTTACAGGCCCTGGCGGCAGTCTTGGGGGGTACCCAGTCCCTTCATACCAATTCCCTTGATGAGGTATTGGCTTTGCCCACTGAGGAGGCTGCCACCATTGCCCTGAGGACCCAACAGATTATCGCGGAAGAATCGGGTGCGACCAATACCTCTGATCCTCTTGGAGGTTCCTATTTTGTGGAGGCGCTCACCAACCAGCTGGAAGAGGAGGCCTTTGAGATCATCCAGAAGATCGATGACATGGGTGGAATGCTTGCTGCCATAGAAAAGCATTATCCACAACAAGAGATTGCTGATGCAGCCTATAACTACCAGAGACAGATAGATGAGAATAGAAGGATTGTGGTTGGGGTAAACAAGTACGTCATGGAAGAGGAAATTCCAGTGGAAATTCTGGAAATAGATGAGGAACTTGAGAGGTTGCAGATAGAAAAGACAAACCGGATAAAGAATGAACGGGATAACAAGAAGGTGAGAGAAAGCTTGGAAAGGTTGGAACAGGCCTGTGCAGGGGATGAGAACGTGATGGAGCCCATCGTGGAGGCTGTTAAGGCGTCTGCCACTCTACAGGAGGTGTGTGACGTCTTCAGAAAGGTGTTTGGCGAATACCGGGATCCCGGCATCTACTAGCTCCCCTTCATGGCCCAGCCATGAGGGAGAATGTCCCCAAAATCCAGCAATGTTAACAAGTTGTGGTACAATCCCCTGAAGGCGCTTTAACATATAACCCCTCAGAGACCGGCATGGCCTCCGAATAGACAGGATCAAATGCCATCACTTTTGAACATTACCGATGATTTGAGGTGGGGTAACATTCCTAAAATTTTTCTCTCGGAAAATTTTAGCTAAAGTATTACGAGGTGGGGTAGGATGGGCAGTGACGGTGAGATATGACTAGGAAAAGGAAAACAAGGATAATGGTGGCCAAGCCAGGACTTGATGGGCATGACCGCGGGGCGAGGATCATCGCCAGGGTCTATCGAGATGCGGGTTTCGAGGTGGTCTACACCGGACTGCACCAGACCCCTGAGGAAATTGTGGAGGCCGCCATACAGGAAGATGTGGATATGATCGGTCTTTCGAGCCTGGCAGGGGCGCATAGGTACCTTTTCCCTAGAACCGTGGAACTTCTCAGAGAGCGGGGGGCCGATGACATCGTTGTCTGTGGAGGAGGGATCATTCCTGATGATGATATTCCGAGACTCAAGAAAGCGGGCATTGCAGAGATTTTCAGACCCGGTACCGCTTTGGATGATATCGTGAAATGGGTGGAGGAGAATGTGAAGCCAAGGTGAGGCATAATGATATGGACTCTGTAACAGAAAAGGTGGTTGCTGGTGATATTCGGACTGTGGCGCGTCTTATACGAGATATTGATGATGGTATGCCTGAGGTGAGAAAGTGTCTGAAAGCGCTTTACCCCCACACGGGAAAGGCATATGTGATTGGCATTACTGGCGCCCCTGGTGTGGGGAAGAGTACACTCGTGGATCAAATGATCGGCCATTTAAGAAAGAAGGAGAAGACGGTGGGTGTGCTCGCTGTAGATCCCACAAGCCCGTTCAGTGGTGGCGCCATCTTGGGGGATCGTGTCAGGATGCAAAGACACAGTATGGATCAGGGTGTATTCATCCGTTCTTTGGCTACCCGCGGGCATTTCGGCGGACTAACCCAATCTACACGAAGTGCAATAGATGTCTTAGACGCTATGGGAAAGGATTATGTTATTGTAGAAACAGTAGGTGTTGGACAAGACGAAGTGGATGTTGTTAGGACCACGCACACAACGGTTATTGTGGTCATTCCAGGAATGGGCGACGACATTCAAGCAATCAAAGCGGGCATCCTTGAGGTGGGTGATATATTTGTGATTAACAAAGCAGACCGTGAAGGCACAGATAAGAGCCTGAGCGACCTAAGACTGATGATCGATATGGATCAAAGAAAATATGAGGAGGGCAGATGGAAGCCACCCATTCTCAAAGCGGAGGCGGTCTTTGATAAGGGGGTGGTGGAAATGTTGGATGAGATCGAGAAACATGGCAAATATCTGATGGAGTCAACCGGGGGGCTGCCTTTTAGGAGGAGAAAGGAGAAAGTGAGAGAGGAGCTGGCAGAAATGGTCAAAAACCGTCTCATCCAAGGGGCGTTTGAACAACTGTTGAAAACGGGCGAATTCGAAGAGGCGGTGGACTCTATTGTAAAGGGAGAAACGGATCCCTACACAGCCTGTGATAGTCTCATCCTTCCCAAGCTAGGTTTTTCGTAATACTTTAGCCGTTTGAAAAGCCCCTGGGCTAAGCGGCATTCTCTGGAGGGGCCAAAAAATTTGCCCGATGCCCTTATTGATGGCGCACAAAGCGAGTTAGCTCTGAAGCCTTGTTGTGTCACCATTGAACTTGGCCTGGTCTCTGTTTGGACGGCCTGTGTGCGCAGGCGTCAGGGCAAGGGAGCCCCCGGAGGAAACCGTGCACAGAAGGCCTGGTTTTTGGCCCCTCCAGAGAACCCCGCTCAGCCCACCAAGAGTTCTTGCACGGCTGTTTCAAAGGGCTAAAATGTTACGGTTTTTCAAACAGCTAATCCCGTTGACCCCTGCATACAGGAGCCTAAGGAGCGGCCCTGAAAGAAACCTAAGAAACCTGTTTCTTTATTCTCAGGTCGAGCATATGTTTTGGTGGATACGACAGGTCATTCTCACATTGGTGGGTTGCTTTTTTCTTGCCTTCGGAATCCAGCTTTTGATATCGGCCTACCAGTTAAAAAATCCCTTCTGGTTTGTCATGACGTTCTTCGCCTCCAATTTTATCATACTCATAAGCGCTGCACTCCTTGTCGGGTTCATCGTCCGGATGGTGTCTGCAAGTAAAAGTTCAGATAATGATAAAAAAGGGTCTTAAAACAGTGCCTTATGTAATATAGCTAAAGTAGAAAATTAAATTAGCAAAGGGGGGAATAGGGGAATGCCGGTTCGAAAGAAGACACAACCTCTTGGAAAGAGGCTCATGAAGTTGAGGAGGGAGAAGAAGCTAACACTCAAGAATCTAGCCAACGAAACGGGCTTGACCGCAAAATACATCAGTCAGGTGGAAAATGGGGAAGTGATTCCCCCAGTCTCAGTTATCTTACAGATTTCAAGGGCGCTGGAGATAGACTCGGGTGTGCTTCTCAGTGAAGAAAAGCGGCGTAGGGGCAAGGAGTCAGATGAAGACTACCAGAAGAGGACGGAGGATTATACCTACCAGACGCTGACGCCCGAGGCGCGACACAAGCACCTGAAGGCCTTCAAAGTATTTATTGATCCCAAATCTGAGCATAAGGGGGTGAGCTACCAACATCTGGGGGACGAATTCATTTACGTCTTTAAAGGAAAAATTGAGGTTCTAGTGGGAGAGAATAAAAATCCTCTGGGCCCTGATGAGTGTCTGCATTTCAATTCCTCCATTGTTCACAGATTGCGCAATATTAGTGCTGAAAGGGCAGAACTCCTTGTGGTGCTGTATACGCCCTAAACGGATATAAAATAAGGTCGTCGCGGAAAAGGAGTAGAGATGGCTTATCAGCTGAATGAAGAACAGAAGATGATTCAGGCCATGGTGAGAGATCTTGCCAGGGGGGTGCTCATGCCGAGCGCTGCGGAAAGGGATAAGACGGGAGAATTTCCTGCGGAGAATCTGAAAAAGATGGGCGAACTGGGCCTCATGGGTATGAACGTTCCCCCTGAATATAATGGTGCCGGTGTGGACACGGTCAGCTATTCTGTTGCGCTGCAAGAAGTTGGTTATGCATGTGCATCTACGGCGGTGATCATGTCCGTTCATAACTCCGTGGCTTGCGGCCCCATTTATCTCTTTGGCTCCGATTATCTCAAAGAGACCCACCTAAAACCCTTGGCCACGGGAAGCAAGATCGGTTCTTTTGCCCTCACTGAAGCGGGCGCGGGCTCCGATCCAGCCAGTCAAAAGGCAAAAGCAGTCAAGGATGGAGATACCTATATTATTAATGGCACCAAGATGTTCATCACGAGCGGGAAAAATTCAGATATAACCGTGGTCACCGCGTATACGGACAGGGCTCAGAAGCATCGGGGGATCAGTGCATTTGTGGTTGAGAAGGGGACATCAGGGTTTTATGTGGGCAAAGAGGAAGAGAAGATGGGGCTCAAGGCCTCTGACACGGTGGAGTTGGTCTTTGAGGACTGCCGTGTACCCGCAGAGAATCTTGTCGGTAGTGAAGGAGATGGCTTCATGATCGCAATGAGTTCTCTAGACGGGGGCCGGATCGGAATTGCCTCCCAGTCTGTGGGTTTGGCCCAGGCCTGTCTGGATGCGGCCATAAGTCATGCCAAACAGCGAATTCAATTTGGAAGGCCCATTTCCCAGTTTCAAGGGTTGCGGTGGATGATTGCGGATATGGCTACGCAAATCGAGGCGGCCAGACTACTGACATTTAACGCTGCAGCCATGAAGGACCGGGGTGAGAACTTTAGTGCGGCGGCCTCTATGGCGAAACTCCATGCTTCTGAAATGGCAAACAAGATAGCCTATCAAGCACTACAGATCCATGGTGGTTATGGGTACATGAGAGAGTACCCGGTAGAAAGGTATTATCGGGACGCAAGGGTCTTTACGATCTATGAAGGAACTTCAGAAATCCAGAGAAGAGTGATAGCCAATCGGGTTATAGGACAGCGGTAACTAGCCTTTGAACCATTCTCTCATATTTTATCTTCTCATCGCGACTCAATCTCCTCTGCAAGGTGGTTTTTGGCGTAGAAAACCCACCGCTTTTGATACGGCTCCACAACTTTGAACCTCCTGTTCCACTCTAATCTATTGAGATAAATCCCTCGATCCTGTTCCTCATGGTTATTCGTCCCACTTGGTATGGTTCATCTTTTTCCCACTCAGAACTATTGAAGCTCCCTGCAGCCCCGCTGAAACGGGATCCCCGCTCTGCTCCGACAAGCTGCAGGGAACCTTCTAAATGTAAGGAATTTTTTTGCTAATTACTGTAATTCGCTCGCTAACCCCGCAGCCCCGCAAGCGGGATCTCCGCTTTGCTCCGACAAGCTGCGGGGAATGCGCTCGCTGCGCATTTTCATACCATTTCCGACGTGCTCCACGTTCGAGCCGCCAAAACAAGTTAGAAGTCAAGAGAAGGAAATCATAGAAGTACGGGGTGCAAACTTTAAAGACAGGGCCGAACCCAAAATATCAAATTGGTATTGTGCGGTGGAAGGCTTTGTCTTTGACGAGACCTGCTGCAGCGTTTAGACTTCGAATAGCCGCAGGTAAACTGTTTAACTCATGTTTTAGACAGTTTCCGAGTAGATCCTGCAAGGTTTGCAAAATTTTTGTTGACATTTATAATTAGACAGTATATCTAGACAATACAGAAAGGGGGGACTTAGGCGTATGGGTGCGGAAAAGCATTTGATTAGCAGTAAGGAGATACTTCAGAAAACAAGAATCTCAAGAGCCACACTCAACAACTATATCAAAATGGGTATCCTCCCAAGACCGATGGTACAACGACCTAAGGATGCCATTAAAGGGGTGAAGAAAATTGGGTACTTTCCGCGGGAGGTGGTGGAACGTATAGAGACTGTGAAGCGTCTAAAAAAAGATGGGCAGTCCATGGAAGAGATCGCGGGAAGATTTAAGAGCGTGCCTATTGTCGAGGCGAAGGAGAAGGGGCTTGAGTCCAAGATTTGGTTTCAGGATCGTATTGTAGGATTCGATGATCGAACTGATCAGATATACAGTAAGGAGGTAAGGCTGACTCTGGACTATATCTCTTTTCCAGCCTACCTCATGAACTACAATTTTGAGATAGCGTGGATAAACCATGAAGCTGAGGTAAAGGTGTTCAGACAGCCAGTCAGTGTTATTCGAGATGTTGACTCAAGGAATATCTTTAAATTGCTTTTCAACTGGGAATTCCACAGCCGTGTGCAAAACTGGAGAGACGTGATTACGTTTCACATGTCTTTTGTAAAAAGTAAGTACTCCAAGACGTGGATAGAGAAGCTTTACAAAGGAATCACGGAAAGGGAAGTGAGCTTACTGGAAGATATATATGACAGGGTGTCTACCTCTGCGAAAGAGAGTATCAAGGAGAGTAGTATTAATCTCCTGATGACGGATGGCACCACTGAATCCTATAAGGTGTACACACTGTCTTTTAGAGAGGGCATTCTTTTCGCCTACGCTTCTGTCGAGGGTTTGTTGCGTAAAGGATAGGGGGAGAGTGAACAAGGATGATAGTTCGTCAGGTAAGAGGGCAAATTGAAATGGGGGAAATGAGATGGTGCTGAAAAGATCGGAAAAGATCTTTTCAACAGGGTTCGGTCCTGTGAGGCGTATTTCCGAGGACGTATCCCGTTCTCGTCCTTGGTTATTCCGACACCAAGACCTGGCCCAGGCCTTGGAAAAGGCACAGGCTCTAGACCATGAAAGTCTGAGCAATATGCTCAACTACAGCCATTTTACAGGGCAGCCCATCTTTGTCCATCTCCGGCACCTCAGATATGAAGAGAGCGTGCTTTTGCGTGCGCATCCTGATCCTTGCAATGGTACGGAACTTACTTGCCGCTGGTCTGATAGGCATCCTTTAGGCCCGGACCTGACGAACTATCAATTCCTGCACATCATCATCGATGACGGCCGCTCCATGATACTGGCGCCCATCCAATTGAAAGAGGTCAACGGAAACCGGTTTACAATTCAATTGCCAGAGACCAGTTTCGCTGTGGGTGAAAGGCGGGCCAGGCGCTACATATGCAAGGAGGTCGTTGCGGAGTTGTTTCAGAGCGGTTTTTTCGCCAGAGGCGAGTTGGTGGATTTCAGCCCGGTCGGATTCCGCATTCGAGTGAGGCCTGATCCCTCCTGTTCCTTTCATTGGTTCAATTCCGATGAGTCGGTTAGTATCCATTTAGGTCACAACAAGAAGATTTTCTTTTCCGGCGTCTGTGGATGCGTCCGAGAGCAGGGCGATCTGGAGGATAGAGAGATTGTGTTAACCCCTCCTGCGAGGGAGATCAATCGTTTCAAAAAAAGGCATATCCGCAACCCCCGCCAGCAATTGGTACCGTCACCAACCGTCGTTTTTGATCATCCCTTTCTGAAAAAGAGGGTCCAGTTGGAGGTTTGCAACATTTCCAGTTCTGGGTTTTGCGTCCATGAAAAGGCGGATGAAGGCGTACTTATGCAGGGTATGATTATACCCGAGCTAACCATTAGTTTCGCTGGTGTCCTGGAGATGCGCTGTATTGCCCAGGTCATCCACCGTTCAGAGGACAAGGAGAAGGGTGTCCTGTGCGGCGTTGCTATCTTGGATATGGACATTGATGCGTACAGTCGTCTAACTCATGTTCTGACCAATGCAACGGACCCCCATGCCTATATTTCCAGTGCTGTGGATACGGACGCCCTGTGGGAATTCTTTTTTGATAGCGGATTCATATACCCCACCAAGTACCGTCTTATTCAATCCCATAGACAAGATTTCAAGGAGACCTACCGGAAGCTCTACCAGGAAAACCCTGAGGTTGCGCGGCATTTCACCTACCAGAAGAACGGGAGGATATATGGTCATATCGCCATGGTGAGGGCCTATGAGAGGGCCTGGATGATCCATCATTATGCTGCCAAGGCGATGGACAATAAGCGGACCGGTTTCATGGTGCTAAAACAGATTATGCACTATTTGAATGATATGTGTCGGCTCCCCTCAGCAAATATGGACTATGTGATGTGTTATTTCCGTCCGGAGAACAGGCTTCCGGATCGAGTCTTCGGCGGATTTGCCAGGGCCTTGAACAATCACCGGGGTTGCTCTTTGGATCTCTTCACGTATCTTCCCTACACAAGCCTTTCCCTGGGTACCCATCTCCCGGAGGGATGGTCTCTAAAGGAATGCACTGAAAGGGAGTTGTGGGAGCTGAAGAGGTTTTACGCCCATCAGTCCGGAGGTCTGCTTTTGGGGGCGTTGGGATTAGAACAAGAGCACCCCAGCGATCAAACTCTGGAAGAGATTTTTGAAAGCCGTGGTCTTGTGAGGAAGTGGGGAGTCTATGCCCTGAATCACGGAGACGGACTGAAGGCGATTCTCATTGTGAACCAGTCAAATCTTGGCTTCAATCTTTCTGAGCTCTTAAATTGCATAAAGATCTTGGTGACCGATGCGGAGAAGTTACCCTGGCATGTCCTATCCACTGCCATCGCCAAGCTCACATCCGCTTTTAATATGAGGAAGGTCCCCATTCTGTTTTATCCCTTTGAATATGTGAAGGCTAACCACATTCCATTCGAGAAACAATATCAACTATGGATCCTGAATGTGCGCTTCGGATTTGAGTATCTGGAATATATGCAGCGAAAGTTCAGGATGCGTCCATAGCGTTTCATCAAGCCCACCGGCCCTTATATTTCTCATTGCCTGCCTTTCCCACCCTTTCTGCCTTGCCGTTCGTAAAGATAGGCACCGGCGCCTCCGTAAAGGAGGCAGGGACCCAGTGGATCCTTATGAGCCATGGTTGGTGCCTGAGTTGCTCGGGGTATCAGGAGGGGAGGGGGAGAAAACATGGCCTGGCCGGTTTCCAAAAAGCGCTTTTGCTTGACTTTAGGGGGCTTTTGTCTTTTTATAGGTCCGGTATTCTTCCTTTCATCCTTCAACCTCCATTGAGGAGGTTAGCCCGTGAAAAAACCCTCAAAAAGAACGGCCCAATAAATAACCGTTTGTCTCACCACGGAGATATACGATGAGAATCAAACTTATTTGCCCAACTTCATATGATCTCGATAACAAGCTAATAAAAGTTAAGCAGGCAACATTACCGCCACTTTCAATTCTATACCTCGCCGGACTCACCCCGAAAGAGCATGATGTTCAAGCGTTGGATGAATGTGTTCAACCGATAGATTTCGATGAGGCCGTAGATTTCGTAGGTATAACTTCAATGACTTTTACCGCTAAACGGGCATATCAAATCGCAGATGAATTTCGTCAGAGAGACGTTAAAGTTGTCATGGGCGGGATTCATGCATCTTCAGCAGTAGAAGAAGCCCTTGAGCACGCAGATTCGGTGGTCATCGGAGAAGCAGATGATTTGTGGCGGAAAGTCCTTCAAGACGCTTCAGATGGCAACTTGGAAAAAACATATACATCAAAAAGAAGAGACCAACTTGACAACCTTCCACAGCCGAGGTTTGAATTATTGGATACGACTAAATACATTCGCCTACCGTTTAGGCAAAGCCCAATTATGCCCATTCAAACCGCGAGAGGTTGTCCTTTTGATTGTGAGTTTTGTTCTGTCTCTGGATTCTGGGGAAAGAAAATGCGATTTAGGCCCATAAAAGATGTCATTGATGAAATTTCTGCAAGTAAGGCCGATACCGTATTTTTTACAGATGACAATTTTGTTGCCGACTCTAAAAGGACCCTTGAATTATGTGATGCATTGACGCATCTGGAAATCAAATACATTTGCCAAATAGATAGTCTTGCTTTTAAACACCCGGAAATTATTGAAGCGCTCAAAAAAAGTGGATGCTTCATGGCATTCGTTGGATTCGAAAGCATTTATAAAAACAATCTCAATGAAGTGAATAAGGGTTTCAATGAGCCGAATAATTACTCAAAACTTATAAAAATGCTCCACAAAAACAAGATCAGTGTATATGCGAGTATTATTTTTGGTTTTGAAAGGGATGATCCTGGAAAGGTTAAGGAAACGGTGGAATTCTTAATTGATGAAAAAGTTGCCTTGGCATCTTTCTTTCGACTGACACCTTTTCCGGGTACGCGATTATTTGAAAGATTGGATGAAGAAGGTGTCCTAACAGATAGAAAATGGTGGTTAAAAAGGGGTGAAGGGTTAGGGGCACTCGTTAAGTATCCAGATAATCCACACACAGGCGAGGAATTAACATCGATTGCCATGAAATATTTTTATTCATGGCAATCAATTTTTAAGAGATTTTTCCCTCCCAGAGGTTTTTTCCTAGATGTATTGCCGTTTAATTTGCATGCCTACAAAAAACTAAAAAAGTATAATAAGACAACCATTTTATGAAATAATTCCTTAACTGAAGCCTTCCCGCACCTTTTTCCTCCCTCTTGGCCACCTTCGCCGTTTTAGCCACAGCTCACCAAGAAGTCTATTCAATCGCCTTGTAGGGCCCTCTCATGGTGCACAGCAAAATGGGCATGGGTGCACAGATTCTTGTGCATTTACGGAAATATTTCCGTGGTTCAAAATGCGCGTCTTCAACCTACGCTGGGATAAGTTGATCAGGTTTTGCAGGCTGACCGGCTAAGTTCCTATAAAATAGGGGTTTTTGGGATCAAGGAAAGGAAGGTTCCCGCATGCCATCAGCAGATTTTCCATCATAGGCCAATCAAAGGGATTTGGTACGGATATTGAATAAATCAAATCCTACATATTATGGATCAAGGAGGAATTGGCTCAAAACGCATCTGAAATCGTGAACTTTTGCAGATGGTTGAAAGGGGGGCCATCTGTGGAAATGGGAGTGGTGAAATGGCACGAAATAGGTGGGCGGAACTTCATCCAGAACAGAGCGTCTCTTCAAGGCGTGTCTCCCGTAAGGAAACCGGACTGCCACCATGGATATTTAAACATCAGGACCTTATCCGCGCCATGGAAGGTGCTGAATCGGTAAGCCAAAAGGATCTGATCAATACAGTCAATCGGATCCATTTTAAAGAGGGATCGATCCTGGTCCATCTCGAACATCCCAAGTACGGAGAGAGTATCCTTGTGCGGGCATATCCTCAGGCCTGCTTTAGCGGGAATCTTACCTGCCAATGGTCCGAGAGGAACCCTTTAAATCCTGATCTACTCAGATATCAATTCCTTCATCTTATCATTGCAAATGGCAAATCCATAATACTCGTTCCTGGGGAGCTTCGGAGCATGGACGAGAACTCCCTTTGCGTCCAGCTACCGAAAACAAGTTACGCTATTGGCCAGCGCCAGGCCATGAGATATACCTGTAAAGAGGTCACCGCCGAATTGACTCAGAATGGTTTTTGCGCCAGAGGTGAACTGTTGGATTTCAGCCCGGTGGGGCTCCGTATGAGGGTTAGGCCTGAATCGCAGTCCTCTTTCCATTGGCTAAACTCAGATGAGTTGGCAAGCATTCTTTTGCGCCGTGGTAACCAGATTTTGTTTTCCGGGACTTGCTCTTTTATTCGTGAGCAGGGCAATTTTCATGAAAGGGAGTTTGTGTTAGTGCCCACTGAAAAAATGATCAAACGATTTAAGAAAAAGCAGATACGCAATCCGCGCCTCCGGCTGCTACCATCGCCCACTGTGAGCTTTGATCACCCTTTTCTGCCAAAGACATTTCAATTGGAGGTTAAAGATATCTCCACCTCAGGATTCTCCGTTTATGAAAAATCGGATGAAGGTGTACTCATGCCTGGCATGATCCTCTCCGGACTGTCGATCAATTTTGCCAGTAAATTAAATATGAATTGTACTGCCCAAGTCATCCATCGTTACGAGGAAAAGACAGATGGAGTCCATTCAGGATTGGCCATTTTGGATATGGACATTAACGCATACAGTCTTCTTGCGCATATGCTAACCAGGGCTTTGGATCCGCACGCCCACCTTTCCGATGCGGTGGATATGCACGCCCTTTGGGAGTTCTTTTTTGAAAGCGGTTTTATTTATCCGACCAAATATCGTCTCATCCAGTCCCATCGTGAAGATTTTAAGGAGACATATCGCAAGCTGTACCAGGAGAACCCTGAGATTGCAAAGCATTTTACCTACCAGGAGAAAGGAAGGATTTATGGTCATATCTCAATGGTCAGGGCCTACCAGCGAAGTTGGATGATCCATCACTATGCTGCCAGGTCCATGGAGAATAGGCGAACTGGTTTCATGGTGTTGAAGCAAATGATGCATTATCTGAATGACATGTGTCGTTTGCCTTCCGCGAAGATGGACTATGTGATCTGTTACTTTCGTCCAGAAAACAAATTCCCCAATCTTGTTTTTGGCGGTTTTGCCAAGGCCCTGAACAATAAACGAGGTTGTTCTACCGATCTTTTCGCCTATCTCCCCTATACGACTCTCTCTCTAACTACCGAGTTACCGAAGGGGTGGTCATTGGAGATATGTTCTGAACAGGATCTGTGGGAGTTGAAGCGGTTTTATACGCATCATTCCGGAGGTCTCCTTTTGGACGCTTTAGGCCTGGATCAAAAAGACTCAGGGGAGGAACCTTTGGAGGTTGTCTATCGTGAAGCTGGTTTGCATAGGAAATGCAAGGCCTATTCCCTCAGCCATGGGGGTGAGCTGGGTGCGGTTCTCATTGTGAACCAATCAGACTTGGGACTTAATTTCTCCGAGCTGCTGAATGGGATCAAGATCCTGGTGACCAATCCAGAGGCCCTACCATGGAATGTTTTGTCTACTGCGGTCGCCAAGCTGACGGCAGGATATGACATGGAAAAGGTTCCGATCCTGTTTTATCCCTTTGAGTACGTACAAGCAAAGGATATCCCCTATGAAAAGCGATATCAATTATGGATTTTGAATGTGCGTCACGGGCAGGAGTACATGGAATTTATGCAACGGAAATTTAAGATAAGTTATGAGTAGAGCCTAACAGAGCCCATTCCGCCCAACT
>DAOVAK010000564.1 GCA_030671095.1 Deltaproteobacteria bacterium
ATAGGAAAAGGGATACGTGTTATTTCTTTTCGGCATTGATTGGCATCTGGGTATGTAAACTCATACCAACAAGTGGAATTTGATTTCTCACAAGTAAGTATTTTCTTACGCGTTCTCTTTGAGACCCCTGCAAGCGTTCAGTCTAACCGTCTGATATCAGGATAAAGTTTACAGCTTTTCTATTTGGCACATCCTTTGCTCAATTCCATTTCACTGAGGGCCTTCCACTACGCCTTGGAGCCGCCCTCTTAAATGCCTTGTTTTGCTCTTCACGGAACTTTTTGTGTTCTGTGGAAAGCGAACAAGAGCATGCCTAAGGATAGGCCAGAGCCATAAGGGTCCACAGGTAGAAGCTGCCAAAATCATTCGAAGCAAAGGGACCAAAGGGTTTGACCTATCCATTTTTTTCCCACCTTTTGCATGCCCCGCTCTTCAGGGTGAGGCGTTCCACTGTTCTCAAATTCAGTATTTACTTGCCCATTTGCTGTATTGGTGCTATGTGAGCTTGTTTAAGGATTTGAAATCCGAGTAAACTTCAAAGCCCTTTTGAAGAATGGGAGTTAAGAAAACAACAGGCGCTGTCCTGTTCGGTGTCGGCGCAGTCATTTTGATTCTGTCTTTAGCGGCCGACCCCATCGGGATTGGGGGTTCGCCCGGCTTTGGGTGGAAACAGATACTTGGCGCTTTGGCGGGAGCGGTTTTAACTGTGGTAGGACTCGCGCTGGGATACAAGAAGTAGCCTCCCAACCCGAGAGCTGAACGCTCCATTATCCCCTTTATCACGCTTACATATTGGTTTGGGAAGCAGGAGAACTCAGATGTATTCCAGAATCATTCTCGTCGCGTTGATGCTGCTTTTCTTCTCCTATGTGTGCTCGAAATGGGCAGCTATTTCCCTTTCTTTCATGGTGAAGTAATTTCCTACTGAACACTCACGCTACAGAGGCAGAGTCATCTTTTGCCCTGTCTTTTTAAGGCCCTTCCCACAATACCCAATCCTCAAAACGCACAACATTTACCAAAACATGCCAGAATGCTCCGTCCTCCGCAGTAGCCTGCTACGGAGGATGGACCCGTTCTTCAGAGCGGAGATGAATGGCATCCTCTTAAATTCCCCTCCCTCGATGGGAGGGGTTAGGGGAGGATGAAGAGGAGGCGCATCACCCCCTCCTTTATCCTCCCCCATCCAGGGGGAGGAAAGAGTTTGAAAGTTGAACGAGAAGCTCCGACCTTTGGTCGGAGAGCTTCACTGATCAGAGAAAAGGCGTTGACAGGTAACCCCTGACCGCACGCTTGTGAGGTTTTTGCTTAAAGGCTTTCTTTTGTCCTTGACGGAGATTCCCAGACTTTCTATGTTGTCTCCAACTGGGGATTAGGTGGTTGACCTGTCTCTGGTCAGGCCCCTGGCTATCCTTCGGAGGAAAGGGTTAGATTTTAGGGGCTTTTTTTGGTGGAAGTGAGATACAGCCAGGAGAATTACAGGTTATTCAACAGGTACTACGTGATAGAGAATGAGATTAAGCCACTGTATTGTCGGGTAATACATCGAGAGCACGCTGTTTTGGGTGGGATAACCAGCGTCATATTCACGCCAGTTGCCCTTATTGGCTTTCGAACTTGTAAAAAGAGAAGGAAGAGAGAGCCAAAAAAAGAGACCATAATAGGTTGACTTGTCAGGTTTTTTAGGTATTATCTGAATAAGTTACACATAATCCTTTCCATCCATTAACCTCTAAGCAGGGATAGAGGTTGACAATGGAGTATCCCCTCAAAATGTGCCCGCCTTCCTCCTAACAGGATTCTTTGAGTCCTGTTGGGAGCCCGATTACCTCCATAACATGGGGTTCCCTTAAAAGGGAATTCTTGTCATTCCTTAAGACTTCTCCACAAAGTGTCCTGGAAAGGAGGATGTCATGAAGAAACAACTCATGAATTACGAGACCTTGCTTAAGATAACCAAGGCCATGTCCATGTCCAGGGATCCGGAAGAGGTCATCTCGTTAACGGTGAAAAGCATCAAAAAAACCCTGGAAGTTAAGGGATGTGCCTTATTCCTTGTCAATCTCGAAACCAATGAACTGGAGATCGTCGCTTTCGATGGCCTGAGCAAAGAGTACGTGAACAAGGGACCACTGAGTGCCCTGAAATCGATCGCCGAATCACTGGTAGACGGCCCGGTGGCAATCTACGATGTTTCGGATGATCCGAGAATCCAGTACCCAGAAGCCGCGGAGAAGGAGGGAATTGTCAGCATGCTGTCCGTGCCCATTTATGTCCGAGGCGAGATTGTTGGAGCCATGCGGGTCTATACGTCTCAACCGTGGGAATTCACCCTCGAGGATGTGAATTTTGTACAAGCCCTGGCCCAGATGAGCGGTACGATCATTGACATGTGCAGACTTTACGAAGGGCAAAATCAAATGATTGATATCTTAACAACCATGCGCGAGATGATGCCCACCTAAACGGGGTAAAGTGAAGCAGGCAGGAATCTATCCAACATAGCACTCCCGGTTAAATGAAACGAGCCATCGGAAAACGATAAGGCTGGGATGAAATTCTCGACTGCCATGGGTGAAGAGGCAGCAATCTTCTTGCAGGGAAAAAGTCGATGGAGTTGTGTTTAATAAAAAGGGGAACGTTCTAGGGAGAAGAGCGACCCGGAACTGATCGTTATCTGTTAAGGCATCCTGTAAACCATAGAATTAATGTTCATGCCTGCCCCAACAGAAGCAAATACAGCTATATCTCCGGAATGCAATTTATGGTTATTGAGCTTTCCTCTCTGTAAAAGGTCAAACAGTGTGGGCAGGGTTGCCACCGAACTGTTACCCAGCCAGGA
>DAOVAK010000096.1 GCA_030671095.1 Deltaproteobacteria bacterium
ACAAAAATCGTCGGAAAATCAATTAACCGGGTTGGTGGTCAGTGCCGCGTATTGGGAACCCAGCGATACGTAGCCGATATGAAATTGCCGAACATGCTTCATACCAAGCTGGTTCATCTGGACTGTGCGCACGCACGGATCATTTCAATCGATACCTCCGAGGCTCTAAAGGTCACGGGTGTTCACGCGATACTGACCGGAGAAGACATCCCGAAGCCGATACCGCGCTTTGGGCCCACCTACCAGGATAGACCGCTCATGGCAGTGAGGACGACCCAGTTTCATGGCGAACCGGTTGCGATCGTGGCGGCTGAGAACGAGCACGCCGCCGCTGTGGCAGGATCTCTTGTGAAAGTAGAATATGAGGAACTGCCGGCGATTTTCAGCGTTGCTCAGGCACTGGATCCCTCGGCTGAACTGGTTCAGGACCCGTCTATACGGGTGGACGGTCCCTTCAGAAACACGAACATACTGGACGAATGGCGCTTCGGCTGGGGTGATGTTGAGAGCTGCCGGGCCGATGAGGTGATTGAAAACAGCTACGTGTTTCCCATCGTTACCCAGTTTGCAATAGAACCGTTTACTTTTCTCGCGGAACCCACCATGGATGGAATAACCGTATACAGTGCCATCCAGAATCCGTATCTTCTGCAGCGAGTCATTGCCGCGGTGCTCGACATGCCGCTCGCGCGGGTCCGGATCATTGCGCCGGATCCGGGAGGCGGATTCGGCGGAAAACAACACGCAAAATTCGAACCGCTATTGGCTTACTTTTCTCTTCGTTTGGGTAGGCCCCTGCGTCTTGAACTCACCCTGGAAGAATCATTCCAGGCAGTGAGGCGTGCCGCGGCGGAAGTACGGGTCCGGAGCGGTTTTATGTCAGATGGAACCCTTGTTTTTCAGGACATTGAGTCCAACTACTTGATAGGTGCATACGTAGACATTGCCGCCCGCGTTGTAAGCAAGGCCAGCTATGTCGCGGCCGGTCCGTACCGGGTGCCTAACGTACGCATAGTAGCCCGCGGAATCCTGTCCCACACCACTCCCAGTACGGCATTTCGGGGGTTCGGTGTTCCCCAGGCGAATTGGGGAGTTGAGTCCCAGTTTGACGCGGCAGCACAAAAACTTGGGCTCGACAGGGTGGCCATTCGTATGAAGAATCTCCCCAGGAGAGGTGAGGTATTCATACCGAATAATGCGCCGGCGGACGGAGACTGGGCTGAATCGCTCCAGAAAGCTGTGGATGCAATCGGCTGGGGCAAACCCCTGCGCGAAGGCTGCGGTCGCGGCATTGCCATGGGAATGAAAATGGGCGCCACTACGGCGGCCTCCTATTCTATCGTGCGTCTGCACATGGACGGTAGCGCGACCGTTTTTGCCGGTACCTCCGACATGGGACAAGGTGCCCGTACCGTGTTTTCCCAGATTGCGTCGGAAGAGCTCGGCGTACCTGTCGAGAAGATCGTCATATCCATGGGAGATACAACCGCTGTTCCCTTTGATCTGCAGACATCCGCAAGCCGATCCACTGTGTTTATGGGAAACGCGATCCTGGGCGCCTGTCGGGAAGTAAAACGGCAGCTTAAGGACATTGCCGCCGAGCACTACGGCCTGCCCAAGGATTCGATCCGAGTCTCTCCGGGTATCGTTCATCTACCCGATGGGGATCGTATGTTCGAACAGATCCTTCAGGATCGATTTGGAAGAGTCAAAGGCGAAGTGATAGGCGTTGGTTCGGCTCGGAGCGAACTGGTGAAGGGTCACCCCATGGGAGGCAATCCCGCCTACTATGAGGTTATCTGTACCGCTACTGAGCTGGAAGTAGACAGGGAAACCGGGGAGACGCGGATCACTAAAATGATCAACGTAGGTGATGTCGGAAAGGCCTTGAATCCGCAGCACGTGGAAATGCAGGATGAAGGCGGAGCGGTCATGGGACTGGGCCACTCGGTCATGGAGCATTGCATCCTGGACGATGCCGGTCGCATCCAAAACCTGGGCGCGCTGGACTATCGCATACCAACGATCAAAGACATCCCCCTGGAACTCAAAGCGATGCACGTGGAGAATGGCGATGGACCGGGGCCGTACGGCGCCAAGGGTTGCGGTGAAGCTGGCATATTGGCCGTGGCGCCTTCCGTAGGCGGAGCGGTGGAAGAGGCGACGGGGGTCAGGATTCGTGAACTCCCACTCACACCAGAGCGGATCTGGACGGCAATGAACAACGCAGAGGGAAAGGAATAAATAACTGTGTATCAATCAAACGATGAGTTGCTGAAAACCGGGCTCTCCAAGCTTTTCAAGATCAAGGATTCGGATATCCGGATAGCGACACTGAAACAGGGTGACCAGGCCGTTGATCGTGGTATCCATATAGGCGGTGCATTTTCTGTTACGGTCCCCCTAGTGTCCCTGTTTTACGGTGGTTTCATGAACCTGGATATTGAGGATCCGACTCGGATAGGCCAGGATATTTTTGTCCTGAGTAAGGGACACGCCGTCGCAACGATGGCCTCTGTTTATGCGGAACTCGGTTACTTTGACCCATCGATTCTCGTGAACTCCCGTTCGGTTGAAAGCATACTGAACGGACATCCAGGGCCTGTTCTGCCAGGTGTGCATGTTGCCACCGGCCCACTGGGTCAGGGTGTGGCGGTGGCGCATGGTTTTGCCATGGCCGGCAAGCGCGAACCCCTGTTCAACGTCTTCTGTGTAACCGGTGATGGCGAGTTGCAGGAAGGTGTGGCTTGGGAAGCTATTATGCATGCTCCACAGAGGCGACTCGACAACCTTTGCATGCTTGTAGACAAGAACGAAGGGCAGCTGGATAACCCTGACCAACTGATTTTCTCAATGGATAATCTGCCCAAACAGATAGAGTCATTCGGCTGGCGCGTGCTCGACGTTGACGGTACCAGCTACAGTGCTGTGATTGACGCTCTGGATACTTTCGCGAAACTCCCGCGGGACGGACGGCCCACGGCAATCGTTTGCAACACCAAAAAGGGTTTCGGATCCTTTTCTAAAGGCTTGAACTTGCACAAAATTACGATTGCAAAGGATCTGTACGAGCAGGAAATTGTCCTTCAGAACGCTCAACGCAAGGCAAGAGTCGGGGAGTATCTGGAATTCCAGGAGAGGCTGACTTCTGCAGGAAAAGACAGTATTGCGGCAGCGTTGAGAGAGCGCGCTAAGACCATGAACCTCTTGATCGGCAGCAGCTCCAAGGAGATTGTGGCAGCTCCGAGATCGCCGCGGTCGGGAAGGGTTCCGGAGTGGGATAAAACCGTTGCATACGACGCGGATGCTCTTCCCGCCTATACCGAGGGTTCTCAAATCGCCGCGAGCGACGTGGTGAAACAGTGCATGTCGGTGTTTGCGCGTGATCCAAAGGTGGTGTCCGTGGATGCAGACCTGGCTTCCACGAGCGGTCTTGAGAGCGGCGTTGGAGTAGTGGATCAACAACGGGCGATCAATGTAGGCGTTGCCGAATCCAACATGATGTGTGTGGGTGAGGCGTACGCAGCCCTTGGCTATAATGCCTGGGTGAGTACATTTTGCCCGTTCTTTGACTGGAAGGTGCTGCGACGAATTGCGGTGGGTGCTCAGGAACGTGTTGAAGCCATGGAAGCCTCCGATGGATGGCTTTCAAAAGGCCATGTGCTCGATCTGACCTTTTTGGCCACGGCGCCCAACTTCGAAACCAAGACCAACGGCGCCACCCACATGGGTAACGACGACATCATCGTTTTTGGTGGCATCGCCGGATTGAACATCATCGATGTTTCCTGTCCGAATCAACTTGTCAGCATCATGCGCTGGATCATGGATGGAAACCGCGGACTGATCTATCTGCGCATCATGCGATCCGCTTCTGGCGTCCTGTACCCTGCGGGTGTGGAGTTTGCGTACGGTAAAGCCTATCGTCCGTACGGCCCGGCTAAAAGCACGGTCAACTTTGTATCGAGCGGACGCGGAGTTCACGAATCCATTGCCGCCGCCAAGATCCTTGAAGAGAAGGGTGTGACTGTTTCTGTGTACGACATGCCCTCTTTTGATCAGGAGATGATGATTGATATTCTGGGACAGGATGCGCTCACGGTGGTAGCGGAGCAGAACAACGGGTTCATCTGGCACGAAATCGGACAGATGGTGCTTCGAACCGGTGGTGCGGTCAGCCTGGAGAACTGTGTGGCCATAAACGTGAACAATCCGGACGGCAGCTACCATTACCTGCACTCGGCCACCTATGAGCAGTTGTTGTCTCAGTTTGGTCTTGAACCGGGACAGATGGCCGAAACAGCCCTGCGCCTTACTGCCCTTTGAGTTTGTCGTAGAGTACCGATGCATTGTGCTCGATGACATGATCAAGCATATATTCCTGTCCTATATCGACAGGAAATCGATTTGCGAAATCGATCTCCTTGATGCATTCTTCTTTGCTCAATCCGCGGGCTATCGCCGACTGCACTGCGGAAAGCCACTCGAGAAGAAAGGCCTTCTGCACATCCAATTCCCGCTTCGTGCATACAGGACCATGACCGGGTACAATATGGTCCACATCCAGCTTCTTGATCCGGTCCAACGATGTAATCCATTCGTCCACATTGGAGGCGTAGAGCCAGGTCTGGACACCGTTGAAGATCGTGTCGCCGACAATTGCCAGTCTCTCCTCCGGAACGTGTACGGCCAACTGCCCGGGGGTATGTCCGGGCGTATGGATGAGCTCGAAGGTATGACTGCCGAGCCGTATAGTGATATCACCCTCAAACACAATGCTCGGCCTGTTGGGGTCCTTCCAGTACGTTTCTTCGTCCGGCCAGATCTTCTCCCCTTCAGGATCATCGGTAGGTATGGCTTCGTGGGCGTATTCATAAGGGTTTATTTCGGGTGTGACAGTCATAAAGTTCCTGTCGGTCTCGACGTGGGCAACCACGATGCCGGCGCCCTTGAAATAAAAGTTTCCGAAAATATGATCTACGTGGTACTCGGTGTTGATGAGATACTGTATTTCCCCGTGGCTTTCAGCTTCCTTACGCATTTTTACCGCGTAGGTAGGCAGTTGCGGCGTGTCGACGACGACCACCCCTTCGGCCGTTACTACGTACGCGGGATTACACCCTCGAATCCCGGTTTCTGCGAAAACATTATCCGTTACTCTTTCCATATTTGTTTATACCTCTTTTTCTTGTTTTAATCGAATTGTTTTTCAAATGGATTAACCAACTTTTGCGCATAAAATCGCTTTGAATCTGTCTGCACTTAACTATAACTTATCTATGCTTGGTAATGGAGTACATCTGTTTTCCATGAAAAAGGAATTGTAATTTTTTCATGTTTCGCACACAATCCAAGGGGAATGAGGTATAACATTTCCTGCCCTCTATTGGGATATGAAGCAGTCGCTGAGGAGAAAATCGTGGAAGACATAACACTCCGTGAGATGGTGGCTTCAGACAAACTTGAAGTTGCTGAATTGATATGTATCTCACACAATACGTGGTACCAACTACACGCATTTCCAGCGCCTTTTAGCGGCGGTCCGAAATCAACGGAGTTTTCATGCCAACCTATATACTTGAATCGGGATGATGTGAGATGGGGGAAGATATGGAACAAAAAGAGTATTCACTGGCAGTGATACCGGGAGACGGTGTCGGTACCGAGGTGTGCAGCGGGCTATGCAGGAGGTGCTTGCTGGGGGGAGAATAAGGGCCCGTGACATGGGTGGGAGCTCCACCACCGAAGAGGTGGGTGATGCTGTTGCGGAGCGGGTATGAGCAGATAAGAAGTATCCGCTATATCACGTACACGGCAGTGTCTTCAGGAATGTATGCAAGGAGAGCACCTAAAATAATTGTATCATATGGAATACTGATCAGGAAGATTTCAAGATGGTGAAGGTTGGCCACGTCTGATCTAAATATCCGGATTGGGAATCATGAAGTCCCGTATCAGGGTGGGCAGCTGCTGACAGCCCCCGATAAACTGCCGCAGCGTCCGTGCAGTAGCTCCGAAGGTGGTAAACTCTTCGATGGCCATACCATCCTCTTCATAGGCCCGGAGAAAGTCTTCGAACTTGCCAGTCAGCTCACTCAGAATATGCGGGTCCACGGGATCGTCTATCCGCGATGTGACCTCCACGTCACTGGCGTTGAACCGCTTCTGCCACTTGTACGGCGGAGAGATCACCACATCCCCGCCGATGAACTCGCTCCAGTGAAGATGATGCCGGAACGCTGCCGACAGTAGCCTCAAGCGGTAACCCCGCTCTTTGAAGATCTTGTAGGTCTTCTTGAAAACTGCCACCCCGGCCCAATCAAGCACCCCCGGATCGGTGATAATGTTCTCCTTTTCAGCCACCACTTTCAGCCAGTCATCAAGACGCCCCACCATGATGGTACACACCGGACCCATGGTGGAGATGTCCAATCCCTCTTTCTCCCTGCGCTTTAAGCCCCTTTCCACCGCTTCGGCCACAGCGACACACTGGGGCAGGGTGTAGCTCAACGTGGCGTTGATGCTCACCCCCTTATAGGTAGCCTCCTCAATAGCAGCCACCCCTGTCTTGGTCACCGGGATCTTGACGATCATATTGGGCGCCAGATTGGAAAAGTGCACTGCCTGCTTGACGATGGCCTCGGTATTGAGGTAGAACCTGGGATCGGTCTGGATGGAAAGGCGTCCGTTCCTGCCCCGGTGCTGATCGAAGACGGGTTTTAAGAGCTCAGCCCCTTTGATGGAAAGCTCCTCCACCAGGCGCCATCCGATCTCATCTTCCGTGGCTGTAGGCATCTCTTGGATCAGCTCGTAGATGCGGTCCTTCCACAGATGCATCTCCTTGTCGAGCACGTACATCACGATTATGGGGTTGCAGGTGGCACCCACCGCGCCGTGTTCGATGGAGTAGGTCAGTTCTTCTTGAGAGGCGGAATCGTTCCACAGACAGGTAGGCGTGGTCTGAGTCATCTGGTGAAGCGGACTTTTATACTTTTGACTCATAGCGGAAATCCTCCGGCTTTATGTTTATGGTTTTGATTTGATCTTCCCAGTGAAGGCCGTGAGTAGCATGGTGGCTTGTCCTTTCCGAATTTACGGCAGGAAAAACTGTCTGTCAAGCGGATTGCTCCTTGCACCCGTCGGGGCGTGATCGTCCAAAATGTGAACCCCTCCGATTCATTTTTCGAAGATCTTTCCCGAGTTGAGAATACCTTTGGGGTCCAGCGCTTTCTTAATGACCCGCATAGCTTTAGGGCTCCTGCGAAGCCATGTCGGGGGTTCGATTCCCCTTTCCCGCTTACTGTACTTCCTAATTCAGAAAAGAATGAGGAGGGTTTTTCCATTACGTTTCAAATATGGAAGGTGATGTGTGGAATGGATTTATCACGGCTAGGCTTCCAAATTTCATCCCTTCTTGAAAATCCTCTGATAGTAAATAGCTGCAATCAGAAATCTGAGCTGTGGATACAATCAGGGCGTCCCACCAAGAGAGTTTGTGTTTATCCTGGACGTTCCATGCTCCCTCCATAATACGGTTGTCTACGGGTATCGGACGCCAGGAAAAGAATGTACGTAATTCTCTGCGAGCGGATTCTTTATCCAGACCTGGCCGCAACTTCTCAGTCACTGTTACATAGTATTCCTGGAGAACCTGGTAGCTGAGCCGGCCTGAGCGTATGTTCCAGAGATGCTTCATCCAGTCCATGGCGATGGGCTGTTTTTGCGGCTCCGAAGTGTCTCTACTATAGACAAGAACATTGGTGTCAACGAAGATCCTATCTGCCATGGAGTTCATCGCGGCGAGGATATGTATCACCAGGGGTTTTTAAAATTCGAGGAGGTTGTTCCAGGTAATGCTGCATCGCAGCCTGATAGGTTTCCTCCTCACTCATCTTCTCTTTCAATAATTCGGCAACGAGACGGGAAAGGCTCATATCGCGTTCCGCTGCGCGAATTCTAGCCCATCGGGCAACTTCTTCCTCAAGAGTTATAGTTACATTCTTCATACCACTAAAATAGTGTAACACATATTTTGTGTCAATAGAGAGTTCGCTTCCCAAACTGTCTCCCTGCGAAACATGTCGTAAGTAGGGGTCCCTCATCGCTCAAAAAACCCGATCACATCATCTTTTCCTCCACCGTGTTCTTCACGATCATCTTGTAGGCAATCACCTTTCTCGTCTGCCCGATTCGGTGCAG
>DAOVAK010000447.1 GCA_030671095.1 Deltaproteobacteria bacterium
AAAGGATTCGTCGTAAAGGACAAGAGGGCTCTGGATGAGAAAGGCGAGTTAAAAGAGGAGAAAGAGGAAGCTGCGGCAAAGGTGAAGGAGGGAGAGGAGAAAAAGGAGGAACCCAAGGAGGAGGCTGAGCGGGCTCCCCTCCCAGAAGTGAATTTTAACTCCCTCATATTTAGCCTCAGCTCTTCGGCCCTTCTGCACCTTGGGGAGATAGCCGACCCTCAAAGCGGCGAGAAGAAAAAGGATATCGCTCTCGCCAAGCACGCCATCGATACCATTGCCATGTTGCAAGAAAAGACGCAAGGAAACTTGACGGGGGAAGAGGAGAAATTCCTTGATTCAATCCTTACCGACCTGAGATGGCGTTATGTAAAGGCAGCGGAATAGGGGGGAGCGGAGAAAAAATGATGAATAGGAGCAATAGAGGTCGTAGATTACCTTTTATCGGGTGGGCCCTGCTATGTCTGTTGACTGGCATGGGCCTTGCGTCACTTTTTGGCAATGTGGCGCAGGCCTCGGGCCGAACGGCCCAAAGGCCGCCAGCGATTCCGGGGTCTTTTTCACAATTGGTGAAGGAGGCAAGGCAATCTGTGGTCAACATCAGTACGGTGAAGATTATCAAAGGGGGCCGGATTTTCAGATTCCCTTTTGGTGAGGATGATCCGTTTCATGACTGGTTTGAGAGATTCTTTAAGGACCAGATTCCCAAGGAACATAGGCAAAGGAGCCTTGGATCCGGCTTCATCATTGATAAAGATGGTTTTATATTGACGAATAATCATGTGGTTGAAAAAACCGATGAGATCAAAGTGAAGCTGGCCGATGGAAAGGAATACGACGCCAAAATCATAGGTCGTGATCCCAAAACAGACCTGGCCCTGATACGCATAAAAACCGACAAGCCTCTGACTCCTCTTCCCCTTGGAGATTCTGAGAAGCTAGAGGTGGGCGAGTGGGTTGTCGCTATCGGCAATCCTTTTGGCCTTGGGCATACGGTGACGGCAGGGATTGTGAGTGCCAAATACAGACAGCTTGGCGCTGGGGCCTATGATAACTTCATCCAGACCGATGCTTCCATTAACCCAGGAAACAGTGGAGGTCCCCTATTGAACACGCAAGGGGAAGTGGTAGGCATAAACTCAGCCATCTATTCCAGGAGTGGCGGGAGTATCGGTATCGGCTTCGCCATACCTGTCAACATGGCCAAAGATCTCCTGCCGCAGCTCAAAAAAGGGAAAGTGGTCAGAGGATGGCTAGGGGTCACGATCCAAAAGATTACACCAGAACTAAAAGACAAGCTGAATCTAAAAGATGATAGAGGTGCCCTGGTTGCCGACGTCACCTCCAGCGGCCCAGCGGACAAGGCGGGTATAGAAAGGGGGGACGTGATCATCTCTTTCGATGGGGAAGAGATTAGAGAGATGAACGAACTCCCATATGTGGTGGCCTCCACCCCGGTGGGCAAGGTTGCTAAGGTGGAGGTGATACGAAGGGGCAAGCGCAAAAGCCTTGAAATCAAGATCGGGAAATTGAAAGAGGAACAGGCAGAGGAGGAACCCGCGGAAGAGAGATCTGACCTGGGAATGACCGTGGATGAGATTACGCCGGAGATGGCACGACAGTTCGGCCTTTCTGAAGCGCGTGGTTTGGTTGTGGTCCAGGTGGAGCCCAACTCCCCTGCAGAGGAGGCTGGCATAAGGCGCGGCGATATCATCTTGGAGATAGACCAAGAGCCCATGAAAGACATTGATGAATACAGTAAAAAGATCCGGCGATACAAGAAAGGGGACACGATTCTGTTCCTGGTGAAAAGGAGGCAGGCAACCCTCTATTTGACCCTGAAGGTGTGGGAATAAGGCCGTGACGGGAAGGGAGAGACGACAACCGAGAAGCTGTGGTGGAAAGTGGAAGTGTTCGCTCATAACCGCACGTAGAGCAAAGGAGTAGGCTTGTCACTCGTCACTGGTCACTCGTCACTTCATAGAACCAAGGCTCCTGCCAAGTTAAATCTCCGGTTGAAGATTACGGGTCGTCGACCAGATGGGTATCATGAGCTGGTTTCCCTCATGGTACCCGTGAATCTTTTTGATCTCCTTGAGCTGAGAGTCATTCGGGAAAGGGGAATAGAGCTTTCCTGTGAGGGTTTTCAGGTCCCCACTGATGAAAACAATCTCGCCTACCAGGCAGCCTTCTCTTTTTTTTCTAAGGCCGGCATTCAACAGGGCGTCTCCATAAAACTGACCAAGAATATACCCGTCGCAGCGGGCCTGGGTGGCGGAAGCAGTGATGCCGCTGCTACCCTACTGACCCTCAATGAGATATGGTCCCGGCCTTTAGGCCCCTCGGAGCTCCATGGGCTTGCCGTTCAACTGGGAGCAGATGTGCCCTTTTTCCTAAACTGTGAGCCCTCTCTGGCCACGGGTATCGGTGATATTCTGGAACCCCTGAAAAAATGGCCTAAATTCTGGTATGTTATCGTTACTCCCCCCATTCAAGTCTCCACTTCATGGGTTTATGGCGCTCTTAAATTAGAGTTGACAAGGGGGGAATATGGCTATATAGTGAAATTCCTGAAAAATGACCCTTTTGCTGTCTCCGCCATCCTTGAGAACGATTTAGAAGAGGTCACTTCCACAAGATTCCCGATAATAGAGACCATTAAAGCGTTCTTAATGAACGCGGGGGCAGAAGGGGCTCTGATGACAGGAAGCGGGCCAAGTGTTTTCGGGGTATTCTCCTCACTAAATCAAGCCTTATCAGCCAAACAATTCCTCATCTCCCAGAGCCTGGGGGATGTTTTTGTTGCTACTAACTGGGAAGGCCCCAACATTGATCACCAGCATTGATCATTAGTCATTTAACATTTATCACTCATTAATTTTCATTGGGAACTGTAGGTAATGGGAATGGCAAAGGATCTGAGATAAGTGCCAGTTGATAAATGACAAAATGAGAAATGATAAGTGATCAATGTTAGATGGCTAATGGCGAACCGTTGGGGTGTCGCCAAGTGGTAAGGCACGGGCCTTTGGAGCCCGCATTCGGAGGTTCGAATCCTCCCACCCCAGCCAGTGGAAGGAACGCACGTCTGCAGCCCTTGTTTGTCCTAAGAGAGAGCCCGGCGGGCCTGCGCCCCGGTCAGACGCTCTTGGAGCAATGGAGCAGTGGAGTGATGGAGTAATGAAAGGATGAGATGGCAAAATCTGCCAGGGTTTCCACAGCTTTTTTTCAACACTCCAATACTCCAACACTCCTTGAAACCCTTTTAGACGTTGAGCCCGGGGAATTTATACCCGGGCAGGGGATCAGGCTGTAAACGGGGCGATGGAGGGATATGAAACTTTTTAGCGGTACATCAAACCCTGAACTCACTCGAGAAGTGTGTGATTATCTGGGCATTGAGCCGAGCAAGGTAGCGGCCAAGACCTTCAGCGATGGAGAGACGCAAGTTGAAATCCACGAGAATATAAGGGGC
>DAOVAK010000258.1 GCA_030671095.1 Deltaproteobacteria bacterium
GATATGAGTGTTCTCGACCAGGAACAGCTCAGGGTGTTGCACTTGACCTCCAAGAATCATGTAATATCCATATCCGAGGTGTATAAAGGGAATGTGAACACATCGCTGATTCGCCCCAGTGAGCTCTTTCGAGAGGCGGTGCGGGAGAACTGCCCGGCGATCATCGTGGTACATAATCACCCCTCAGGAGACCCCGAACCCAGCCGCGAGGATATCGCCGTTACTGAGCAGATTGTAGCAGCGGGGAGGGTGTTGGACATCGAGGTGCTGGACCACATGATCATAGGCAGGCAGCGTTATGTAAGCCTCAAGGAGCGGGGAGTGGGGATTAAGTAGCGTTAAGGAGGGTAAAATGGCAAAGAAAAAGGTACTGCTCACCGGCGCATCCGGCTCAATGGGCGGCGAAGCCTTCAAAGAGCTGCTGAGGAGAAGGGATCAATATGATACCGTGCTTCTGCTCAGGCCGTCCAAGATAAATAAGGAGGCCTTTGCCAAATATGAGGGGCAGGAAGGGGTGAGGATCGTCTGGGGGGACCTGTGTAACTTCAATGATGTACTGGAGGCGGTTAATGGCGTAGATCACGTCCTGCATCCTGCAGCTTTCATCTCCCCGGCGGCAGATCACAACCCGCCAATATGTAGAAAGATAAATACAGGCGGCACTGAAAATATAGTTGCTGCGATAAAGAAGCAGCCAGGCAACGGCGACAATATCCGGCTGGTTAGCATCGGCTCCGTAGCTGAATACGGAGACCGCCTTCCACCGGTCCAGTGGATCAGGGTTGGAGACCCTCTGAAACCGAGCGTTGGCGATTTTTACTCTGTAACAAAAATGGGCGGTGAGAGAGCGGTTATAGAATCCGGTCTGAAATACTGGGCCATAATGCGGCAGACCTTTATCGCTATCCCCAATGTATACTCTCTCATGGATCCCATCATGTACCACCAGCCTCCCAATACCCATATCGAACTCATAACCAGCGAGGATGCGGGGTACGGACTGGTCCAGACCCTTGAGTGCCCCGATGACTTTTACGGCAGGGTATACAATATGGGAGGTGGCCCGTCATGCAGGATTCTGTATAGCGATTACCTCAGGGAATTTATGAATATCTTCGGCCTAGGTGATTACAGAAATATATTTCCACGCAACTGGTTCGCTATAAGGAATTTCCATTGTGGCTGGTATGAGGATAGCTGGATCCTCAATGAATACCTGGGGCACTGGCGGCAGTCCTTTGAGGATCAGATAAAGCAGGTGGTTGATGCCGCCCCATGGTACTTAAAACAGGGTGGAAAGCTCGCTCCTCCCTTCCTGGCAAGATTGTTTATGAAGAGAATGGTAGACCCGTTGAAATGGATTAAAACCAATGATAAAGAAAAGATCTGTGCCTTTTTCGGCAGCCGTGAAGCGTGGGCAGAAATCCCCGGATGGGACGAGTACGTTGTCGAAGAGGAAGACAAGGAACGGAAAACCAGGGAAGACCCGCTGACCAAAGAGTATACTCTGGTAGATATGCAGGCGCTGGCCAATTCAAGAGGTGGTGAATGCATATCGACGGAGTATATCGATATTAAATCAAAGCTTAACTGGAAATGCGGTTTCGGACACGAGTTTGATGGCACCCCCAGATTTATTCTATCCGGGCACTGGTGCCCGGAGTGTGTACCCCCACCATGGAACTGGGACGCCATCGCCAAGGTGGACCCGGCCATAGCCTCTGTTTATTACTACAATCATGCCAAAGACGAGGCTCAATGTGTTGATTATCTATACTGCCCCAACGAATGATACAGATGTCACACCGAAGCTATAGCCGTTACATCACGAGCTCCGTACTGGTGCTGATCGCTGTAAACGTTATTCTATATATAGCGACACTTGCTGACCCTGACCTCATCTACAGGCTCGGTCTACAGCCGTCAACATGGATGGAAAGGCCCTGGACATTATTGACCAACCTCTTCATCCACGGTGGCTTATGGCATCTGGCGGCGAACATGATAACCCTCTTCTTCTTCGGGCGGTATCTATCCATGATGGTAGGAGAGGCGAAGTTCCTCATCGTTTATTTCCTCGGAGGGATAATCGGTAACTTCTTTTTCATACTGCTGGGGCCATCAAACACCCTAGTCATTGGCGCATCGGGAGCCGTCTTTGCGGTGGGTGGAGCGTTCACCTTGCTGGCGCCGAAGATGAAAGTCTTTGTATTCCCCATACCGGTCCCACTTCCCCTATGGGTAGCAGTCATCGGCGGTTTCATCATACTATCCTTTCTCCCTTTCGTGGCGTGGGAAGCTCATCTCGGCGGTCTGCTTGTCGGACTGGCGGCTGGTTTCTTCTTTAAAAAGCGCCAGCGCAATATGCCGGTGTTCCGCTAGTCAGCCAGCCCGTTGCATTGAGGTTCCTTTATTGCTACAATCTGGCTCAGTGGAAATAGACTGGGTGGTCATGTGCGTTTGATTAGAGAGAAAACCAGATGATCGAAATCGAGGAGATGCGCGAAAAATTCGATAACTCGCCTTGCGCTGTTTTCCATGGTATGAATCTCGTGGAACTCTCACCAGGGTATGCCAAGGTAAAGCTTGAGCTAAAAAAGGAGTTTCTGAACTGGGAGAATATGATTCATGGTGGCATTATCGCCACTTTACTTGATCAGGCCTTTGGCTGCGCCTGCAATACATTGGAGAATATACATGTCGCTGTCCAGATGAACATCCATTTTCTTGCCGCTGCGCCGGTTGGGGAAACTATCTATGCTGAGTCCAGGGTCATACATGCCGGCAAGAGGGTGGGGGCATCGGAAATGACCGTCCTCGATTCGAATGGAAAAACAATTGCCCGCGCAACGGGGACGACCGTCTCTTTGGGGCCACGAACCTGACCAATGGTTAAACTGTATGATTGCAGGTAGTTTCTAAGAACGTAGCTTATGGGGTGATACCAGATGATTATTGAAATGAACAGGGGCGCCACGAAGGATCAAGTCGATCATGTGGTAGAGAGAGCCCATTCCTTTGGCTTTGAGGTCCAGCTAAACCTGGGCACCGAGAAGACGGTGGTGGCGATTCTGGGCAGCGATACAGGCAAGGTACAGACGGATGTTTTTGCTGTTCTACCCGGTGTGCAGAGTGTCACCCGCGTGATGAAGCCGTACAAGCTGGCCTCGCGAGAATTCCATCGTAAGCCAAGTAAAATCAACGTGTCGGGCGTTGAGATCGGGGGGCAGAGAGTGGTAGTCATGGCTGGCCCTTGCGCCGTGGAGAGTGAAAAGCAGCTTATGGAGACGGCCAGGGCGGTCAAGGATTGCGGGGCTGCGATAGTAAGAGGCGGCGCTTTCAAGCCTCGTACCTCACCGTTCAGCTTCCAGGGTCTGGAAGAAGACGCTTTGCAGATGTTGGCTAAGGTCAAATCTGACATTGGTATTCCCGTAATCACCGAGGTTTTAGACATCCAGAACGTAGAGTTGATCGCAGAATATGCTGATATATTACAGGTGGGTGCCCGTAATATGCAGAATTTCTCACTGTTGAAGAGGCTGAGCAAGCTAAGGCATCCCATCCTGTTGAAAAGGGGCCTTTCTGCTACTATCGCAGAATGGCTGACTGCTGCCGATTACCTTTTAGCCGAGGGCAACCATCGGGTAATCCTGTGTGAACGCGGAGTAAGGACCTTCGAAGACAGCATCCGCTTCTCTTTAGATATCAGTTCCATTCCGGTAATCAAGCGTTTCAGCCATCTGCCAATCATCGTAGATCCCAGTCATGCTGCGGGGCATTTTGCATATGTGCCCAGCATCGCTAAGGCAGCGATAGCAGCCGGGGCGGATGGTTTACTGATAGAGGTCCACCCCAATCCGCAAGAAGCCTTGATTGACGGCCTGCAATCTTTGACGATCTCCGATTTCAAGCGGTTGATGACCGAGCTGAGAACTATCGCGGAGGCCGTGGGCAGGTTTATTTAGGGCTTACGGCTGGTTTAAATAGCGGCAGTTACACAACTTATACCAATACTCGTGGAGCGCATGCCATGATCCACTCAGGAGAAAGGTACAAGAGGCAACTCAAATGAGTGTGGTTCGCTCATATTCTTAGAGGCCGCTGAAAAAGACGTGCAGGATACTTCCTGCCGGGGATCTGGGGGTGTCCCCCAGCTTAATAAAATCCCCAAGATTGGGGGATTTGGGGGTGAGACTATTTCAGCAGTCTCTCTTATTACCCTGGGAGGATAAAGAGGCCTGGTTGAACTCAGGATGGAGCCACGTAAGAAACGAGCAGCACAATCGTACTATCATTAGGCGCTGAATAGCGGATCGATGGGGAGGTAGGCCGATGGCGATTTCACGAAAGTTACAGCAGCAGATGGCGGAGGGGGGTTGGATCAGGAAGATGTTTGAAGAGGGAATCGCTCTCAAGAAGAGATTCGGCGAGAGCAATATTTTCGACCTTACTCTGGGTAATCCGGTAATGGAGCCGCCTGATGAATTTCACCAGGAGCTTCGCAGGTGGGTAAATGAACCGAGTGCAGGTATGCACCGCTATATGCCCAACGCCGGTTATCCGGAGACGCGTGCTGCCGTCGCGGAGCACCTCTCATCCGTGACTGGACTACCCTTTTCCCAGAATGAGGTAGTGATGACATGTGGTGCTGCTGGAGGGATCAATGTGGTGCTCAAAACCATCTTAGAGACTGGAGATGAGGTAATAATCTTCTCGCCCTATTTTGTGGAATACATTTACTATATAGATAATGCCCAGGGTATCCCCCGTATTGTTCCTTCGGATAGCCAGTTTGTGCCGGACTTGAAGATTCTGGAGGAAAACATTACCCCCAAAACGCGGGCGGTGTTGGTGAACTCGCCCAATAATCCGACGGGTGTGGTCTACAGTGATGAAACATTAAGGGGAATAGGTAACTTATTAGATGAAAAGGAACGGGAACTCGGGACGGAGATTTTCCTTATCAGCGATGATATATATCGCAGGCTGGTATACGATGAAGTTGAGTGCCCATATGTATTTCAGTATCATCCCCGGACTGTCGTTACAACCTCCTTCTCAAAGGATC
>DAOVAK010000657.1 GCA_030671095.1 Deltaproteobacteria bacterium
TTCTGCGGTTCAAAAAAAGTAGACTTAAAACCAATGCTTACACTGCCCGCAGTCTCACGTTAGGGCTACAATCAGGTGATAAAGGGGGGTAGGGGGATGCTGAGCGGGGTGAATCATTTGACGCGGATTGAGCCCGGATATGCCATCGAGGGTAAGACTACTGAAAAAGTATAAATAAAGATAAGTTACTCAAACTATTGAATATTGACAATTAATTTATTTTAGGTATAATAATAGTTTAATTTGCTTAATATGGAGTAGTATGTACTTAGAACACTGGGGATTCCGGAAATTCCCCTTTGAAAACGTTCCTGATCCAGATTTCTTTTACCTTTCCAAGACCCACGAGGAGGGCCTATCCCGCCTTATTTATGCCGCGAAGATGAGAAAAGGTGGGGCTATGCTATCCGGGGATATTGGGTGCGGAAAGACGACCCTGACCAAGGTTTACGTACAGGAACTCTCTGCAGAACAGTTTGACATAGGCCTTATTATCAATCCTAGACTTGAGCCCCTGGAGTTCATGCAAGAGGTGTTGTACCAGCTTGGTATGACGGATCTGCCTGACAGCAAGGGGGGATGCCTCCGTTTGCTGAACGAAAAGATGACCGAGAATGCAAAGGCACGCAAGGAGACGCTCTTGATTGTGGATGAGGCCCAGGCCCTGGATGAATCGGGCTTTGAGGAGGTAAGGCTTCTGCTCAATAGCCGAGTCAATGGTCGTTTTCCCATCAACGTGGTTCTTGTGGGCCAACCGGAACTGAGGAGTAAGATCAAAGACATGGAACAGCTGGAGCAGAGGATCGCCATAAAATACCATTTAACACCTTTTGACCAGGAGGATACGGCCCAGTATATCACTTTTCGGCAAGAGAAAGCAGGAGGAGAAGAGAATGTGTTCACCCCTGAGGCGATGGAAAGGATCCATGAGATCACCGAAGGGGTGCCGAGAAAGATCAACAACCTGTGCGATCTATCCCTTTTGATCGGGTTCAGCAAAAATGGGAAGGTGATTGATCCGCAGATTATAGAGGATATTATGAGCGATGGTGCGCTTCTCTGATATCATAAAAGATAAAGATAGAAAAAAACCCACCAAAGAATCCTCTGAAACCACGGGTGAGCAGGAAGATTCGGCTCTGAGCAATTCTCAAATCGCCAGGGTGCTCAGTGATAGTCAGATTTCGATGGTAAGGGGAGAACAGGCTTTATTTGCACCCCCGTTCAAAGAGGAATGGAGTGGGGAGGTCATCACCCAATATGAGAGGTTTGTTGATGGGGCAATAGATGTTCACGCCAGGGTCAGGAACGATCAGGGGATAAGCGCGTCTCCCATTCTCTCTGATCTCCACAATATCCACGATAAAGACCTTGTGGGCAAGCTATATGAGTATTCCATGCTTGCGCCTCCCGGTGATTATGAATGGATTATTGTTCATAATGTGCATGTCATGTTTCTATCCATGCTTGTTGGGCAGGAGATGGGTTATGACATCAAGATGCTATTGAAATTGGGGCTTTCTGCGCTTTTGGAGAACGTGGGCATGTACAAGATCCCCGAAAGCGTTCTTGAGAAGAGGGGCAGCCTTGATGACAAAGAGATGGCAGCGGTCAGGGAACACCCCAAAAACAGTTATGAGATCCTCGCCCAGATGGGCGAGAGATACATGTGGTTAGCGGAAGTGGCCGTTCAGGTTCATGAGAGAACAGACGGCTCTGGTTATCCTTATGGGCTGAAGGGGGGAGAGATCTACGACCTGTCCTCCACCATAGGTATTGCAGATGTGTATTTGGCCATGACGAGCGACAGACCCTATCGAGACAAAATCGTGCAGACGGATGCCATTAAATATATCCTTAAAGAGGCCAAGGATCAGTTTCCATCGAAAATCCGAAAAGTCTTTATGCATCAAATCTCCTTCTTTCCTGTAAATACCTATGTGACGTTGAACAACAAATCTATTGGACGGGTGCTTCGTACCGATAAGCAGCAACCTCTGAGACCCACCATTGAGGTCCTCTATAACGGCGCAGGGGAAAAATTGGAAAAGCCGGAGATTATTAAACTATCGGAAAACCCCTTGATTTATATCACTGAGAGCATTCATGAAAAAGACCTTCCGTGAGTGAACGGACGTCTATTAAGTCGTTTCATCTTCCCATCCTGCTTTACTCTCCTAGAGCCACAGAGGGAATGCTCGTGAAAGCATTGGCCCTTCCCTGTGATCAGAAAAGATGAAGAATTTGGGAATGGGCCGAGCAGGGAGTTATTTTGGCGCAATATGACATAAACCTGAGAGAATACTGGCGGATACTTAAGAAGCGAAAGTTTATTGTTATTTTTATCGCCATTGTTCTGGGTATTTTCAGCACGTCTCTTGCCATCCTAAAGGCACCTACCCCTCTCTATACCACGGTCTGCATTATAGAGTTTGAG
>DAOVAK010000165.1 GCA_030671095.1 Deltaproteobacteria bacterium
TTGGTCCCCATAGACGGTTCACAGCATAGCTTGAATGCCCTCGAGGCAGGAATAAAAATGGCCCAAGAAGAGGGGAGCATAGTCACTGCACTTTATGTGGTGCCGAAGGCGGGCCAACTCGTTGAGATCTTTGCTATCAAAGATGTCCAAGATGCTTTCTATCAAGAGGGAGAAAGCATCTTGGACAAGGCTAGAGAAATCGCCAAGTCGATGAATTTCAATCTTTCGGTTAGAATTAACGAGGGCACTCCCTATAAAATAATTATTGAGACAGCCCAGACCCTGAATTGCGATCTAATAGTGATGGGCAATCAAGGTCGCAGTGGGCCTAGTAAATTGCTCATAGGTAGTTGCACGCAGAGGGTGCTGGCTGGCGCTCCCTGTCCTGTTTTGGTGGTGCGAGAATAATAGTGGAGGAGCTGAATTCTGCTACCTTGAGTCTTACCTGGCAGCCGGTTATTTTCTAGCTATCCGCGTACATGGGAGCTTGAATGTCTTTGTCTGTTCTACAAAAAATTAGGAATCTGATTTTCGTCAATAGATCTGCCAAGACTCAGAGCCCTGAATACGATCCGGAGCTTGTTCATTATTACCTGGGTGATGGCTTCCAAAAACTCAAAGCACGTTATGCTGCCTTTAAATCCCTTCTGTCAGAAAATAATGCTGCCCTCAGCATAATGAACGATCTTCAGGAAAAGGTGAGCTCACAACTCATTACTCTTCCTTATTTTGAGCAAGAGGTCTCCAGACTCCTCGAGCGAATTCTGGCCTTTGTTCAAGCTTTAAATGATATGTGCCAAAACAAGTATGTCTGGCTTTTTCCCATAACTGAAGGCATTAAAAAAAAGGTAGAGAGAAACCTGGAAACAGGGGGTGTGGAGTGTTGTAGGAATGTGTACTTTCTCGGTCAGGTCAGCGCTTTAATGGCCAACGAAGTAGGCGGCAAGGCAGCCAACATTGGCGAGGTTAAAAACATCCTTCGTCTTCCTGCGCCCAGGGGTCTGGTGATTAGCTCTTTGGCCTACCGAGAGCTAATTGCCCACAATCATATAGACCGGTTGATAAAGCCATCAATAGCCGACCTCAAGCTAGAAGATGATTTGAAAATAAAAAGAGCCTCGGCCAAAATCCAGAAAGCCATCCTGGAGGCCAAGGTACCTGCCAGCCTGAAGGAGACCATTGAGAAAAGCCTGGATCAATTGAAGGACATAGAGTTTCTTGCTGTCAGAAGTAGTGCCATTGGCGAAGACGGTAAATACTCTTTCGCCGGCCAGTTTCGCTCGGTCCTCAACGTGCCAAAGGGTAAAATACTTGATGCCTACAAGGAAGTCTGTGCCAGTCTCTACGGAGAGCGGGCCATCTATTACCGCTTGTCCAAAGGAATAACAGAAGATGATCAGATCGCTATGGCCGTCCTGGTCCTGGAGATGATCCCGGCAGTTTCTTCCGGAGTTCTTTACACAGTCGACCCCAGCAGCTCAGACTTCAATCAGGCTCTTGCTAACGCGGTCTGGGGCCTCGGTAAGTATGCGGTAGACGGCACCATTCCGCCGGATGTCTACGTCTTGGATCGTGTAGCGGGTGGCAAGTTGATCAACCAAACCATCGGGCAAAAAAGGCTCAAGCTGGTGGCCGACCCTGAAGAAGGAAGAGTCAAAGAGGAAGAAGTTCCCTTAGCATACCAGGAAAGCCCCTGTTTGGCAGAAGAGAAACTGCAAACCCTGTATGAGTTCGGCCAACTTCTTGAAAAGCACTTTGGACTACCCCAGGACATTGAATGGGCCATAGACGAAAAGGGCTGGATACATATCCTCCAGACCAGGACTTTAGAGGTGGCCGAGGCTGTCAGTTGTCCACTAGTTGAGGTGGAAGAGTTGCCGGTAATCAGTGGTGAGCCGATAAGTCCGGGTGTAATATCCGCGCCTGTATTTGTCATTAGTGGCAGAGAGGTTACCTCTGTGCCCAGAGCGGCCATACTGGTTGTGAAAACCATGGATCCGGAATTTGCCAAACTCATCCCCATGTGCAGCGGCCTCATTTGCGAAACGGGAAGCGCCACCACCCATCTGGCCACGGTTGCCAGAGAATCTCAGAAACCAACCGTCATCAATGCTGAATCCGCTACTACCATTTTGCACAACGAAGAAATCATCACTTTGGATGCCAATAGAGGAAAAATCTATAAAGGCCGAATAGATTCGCTCCTGAAAACTAAATTCTGCGAAGTGGTAACAGAACCTCACCAAGAAATAAATCTCCCTCTCATCAGGAATGTAATGACTGATATTGTTCCCCTGACTCTAACTCACATCCCGGGTAACGCTAACCTTTCAAAGGTCATGAGGTACAAAGATTTTAAGACTGTCCATGATATGGTGCGGTTTATCCATGAAGTGTCGGTGAGGGAGATGTTTCAGTTCGGCGGCGAGGGGGAGACTGGCCCTGCTCACGTTCTAATTGATCCCCGGGTTCCTCTTGTATTTCTTGTAGTTGATATCGAACAAGGGCTTGCTTCTCAAGTCACCTTCAGGCGCAACATAGCCATCTCGGATGTCAGGTCGACACCCTTTACCGCTCTCTGGAAGGGCATGACCACCGAGGGCTTACCCTGGACCGGGCCGGTGGAGTTCGATCTCGGCGGCTTCTTTTCGGTGCTCTCTCGTTCCTTTGTCCAAGGGGATGTAACCGCCCGGGGCGGGAAGGCCTATATTATTCTCTCTAAAGATTATCTCAATTTTCACTGTCGCCTGGCCTATCATTTTTCGGTTGTAGATGCTGTTTGCGGCGATGCTCCAGCTAACAATTATGTTGCCTTCAGGTTTGGAGGAGGCGGAGCTGGAGCTGATGGACGAATGAGAAGAGTCTTGATGCTGAAAGAGATTCTCGAGGCTCTCGATTTCAGGGTTGCGGTGGAGGGAGACACGGCAACCGCTCTCTTTAGAAGCGGCACTCGCCATGAAACTGAGGTGCGACTTGATCAACTAGGTCGCCTGATGGGCTTCACGAGACAGCTAGACATGACTCTACACGACGAAAGCATCCTCAAGCGTTATGCTAAAGCCTTCCTTGAAGGTGACTATTCCATATCCCAGCAATGAGCCCTTATTTCGAGCAGTCCGGACACTTGACCCTGATGCGGTCAGTGTTAGGGAAGCTCTGACTTATCCTCGTCCATTCCCCAGCGCTTTAGCTTGCGCCACAGAGAGACCCGATCGATTCCCATTAATTCAGCGGCTTGACCCGTCCTGCCGCCAACATGTTTGAGTACCCAGAAGACATATTCGCGCTCGTGCTCCTCCAGAGTGGGGATCTGGCGATTCGAATGGCGGTAGACCTTGAAGCAGGGTCTTTCGAGTTCTTGGGGCAGGTGTTTGGGTAGAATCAGGGTTTCACCGCAGAGGGCAACCGCACGTTCGATGATATTCGCCAACTCGCGGATGTTGCCCGGGTATTCGTAGTTTAACAGGATATCCATGGCCTCGTCAGAAATGCCTTCGATTGTTTTCTCTTGAACCTCGGTGTAACGACTCAGAAAGTGATGCGCCAGGAGCGGGATATCGTCCCTTCTTTCCGCAAGAGGGGGAAGAAACAAGTTGATTACGTTGAGACGGTAGAAAAGGTCCTTCCGAAATCTGCCGGCCTCAACTTCTTCCTTCAGGTCTTTATTGGTGGCGGCGACGATGCGTATGTCAACGCTAATGGGTTGGGTACCGCCGATCCGGAGTAGCGACCTTTCTTCAATCACCCTGAGAAGTTTAACCTGCATGGACGGGGGCATATCACCAATCTCATCGAGAAAGACGGTTCCGCCGTTGGCTGCCTCGAGGAGGCCAACCTTGGTGGACGTGGCCCCAGTAAAGGCATCCTTTTCATGGCCGAAGAGCTCGTTGGCGAGCAGTTCCTCAGTGAAGGCGCCGGTGTTGAAAGGGAGAAAACGTTTATCTGAGCGATTGCTCCGGTGATGAACGGTGCGGGCAATCAACTCCTTGCCAGTGCCGGTCTCACCAAAGATGAGAACGTTACAGTCGGTAGGAGCGATTTGAGCCACCATCTCGATGAGTTCCTGCATTACACGGCTTTTGCCGATGGCCAACGAAGTCCCTATTCGCTCGTCATAATCCCTTTTGAGATCGTGAATCTCATCCTTAAGCTGCTTTTTTTCAAAGGCTCTTTTCACTACCATTCTTACTTCAGCGAACTTGTAAGGCTTGGCGATGTAGTGGTACGCCCCCTTCTGCATCGCCTCGATGGCGGTGGTGACAGTAGCGTAGGCAGTAATCATAATAACTTCCGTGTCCGGATACATTTCCTTGGTTTTGGCCAGGATGTCCATACCGTCCACCAGCTTCATTCTGAGGTCGGTGAGGACCACATCAAATTCTGTATTGGCCAGCTTTTTTAAGGCGCTGATACCGCTATCCGCCGAAACGACACTATAGCCTTCTTGCCCAAGCATTTGCTCCAGACCTTCCCTGGCCATCCGCTCATCATCTACAACGAGAATCCTGCCTTTCTTCATGAACCTTGCTCTCCATAGTCGGGTTCGCTCTTGAGGGGGAGCTTGATGGTGAAAATGGTGCCTTCTCCCACCTTGCTCTTGGCGGTCAAGGTACCCCCGTGTCGTTCTACAGTGCCGTGAGCCACAGATAAACCCAGGCCAGTACCAACCCCTACTTCTTTGGTCGTGAAGAATGGATCGAAGATGTAGGGAAGATGTTCCGGAGATATGCCAGCACCGGTATCCTGAACGTCAATCTCCACTGTTTGCTGGTCTTTCCTCGCCATAATACTGATCCGCCCCTTGCCATCGGGGATGGCCTGGGCAGCATTCAACAGGAGATTGAGCAGGACTTCCTGGAACTTCTGGATATTCACGTAGATGTCCAGATTTGGTGGAATTTCGCTGGCGATTTTCACCCCTGCGGGTAACTCACTGGAAACCAGCTTTATGCTGCGGCTAACCAGTCTTTCCAGGTTGACCCAGCCGAGTTGAAAATCATGCTCGCGTGAGAATTCCAGTAGCCCTTTGACGATGTCGCGCGCCCTGTCCACTTCGTGGTCTATATCGGTGAAGAGTGTCTCAATATTCGCCAGGTCTCGCTCGACGACTCCTTCAATGAAAAGCTGACAGGAGGTGGAAATATTGTTGAGCGGGTTGTTGAGCTGATGGGCGATGCCAGAGGTGAGAATCCCCAATGAGGAGAGCCTTTGCGCCTGCACCAGCTGCTCCTGGTGGTTTTCAAGCTCGGCGATCATTGTGTTGAAAGCCATCACCACTGACTGCGTTTCATCCTTAGTCTGCGCCACCGGTATGGGTTTGAAATCCCCTTTGGCAATTCGCTGGGTAGTTTTCTCGATGACCCTGAGCGGCCGTAGAATCATGCGGGTGACGAGTATAATAAGAAAGAACCCTAACAAGAGAACGATCAGCAACATGTAAACAAGATGGGTTTTGAGGTATTGTAAGATTTGTATGATGCGGGAGTGCTCAAAGTTCGCCAACTTGAGGGAGAGATCGACAAGATCTTTTCCAGTTCTTCTTATTTGCAGCTCGATTTTATCTTTCTGCCGCAAAGTAGCATCTTGGCTTTTAGTCAGTGCCCCCAGTTCCTTCCAGAGCTGGCCATAGCTATCCATTTCTTGCTGGAGTTTTTCCAACTGGATAGCACCTTTCAGTCCCCTGACATCAGGCTGGACTTTCAAAAAGATGGCTTTGCCTAGCTCCAAGTAGTCAATGGCTGCTTCGTGATCCTCGATTAGTCCATAAAGGAGAAAGTTTTTTTCATACCGCCTGACTTCCAAGATGGCGTGGTGAAGCTCTTGGGCACTTTCCACAAATCGCAGCTTACGTTCGATTCTCACAAGATTGCGGTAGCCGACATAGCCAACCAGCAAAACCGCGATCAGGGACAGGATGAAGCCTAAAACAACCTTTCTGCGAATTGTCAGGTGAAAATTGGGGAAGGATTTTGCCATAATCGCTGCTGGATCCTCAAGGGATTTTCTGGCTTGCTACCAGAAAAAATTATAATAAAGAGCTAGAAAAATAGCAAACGAGACTAATTAGCTAGTGGGGTAAACGTCAAGAACCTACCCAAGCTCGTGATCCGATGCATTGTCAGAAAATCACTCGCACTCCGCCCAGATCCTGAATTGAAAAGGCGTGCTTCTCCTCAGGGGCGCCGATAAATATATTGTTGGTGGGCACTCCGAATTCTTTGGAAACAGCCTCAATGATCTCCGGACCAAATTTACCCTCGCGCGCTACGAGCTTCACTCTTAGCATCGGGAAAATCTTCTCTAATGCCTCCAGACTGTGTTTGATTTCTTCCTCGTCATTTTGCCCTGGATTTGGGTAGAGATGGAAGATCACCACCGAGCGGCTTGACTCGTTATTGACGATGTAGTTGAAAGCGACGTGCAAGCGGCGCAAGTTTCCGCCTCTGGCAAACAGTACC
>DAOVAK010000481.1 GCA_030671095.1 Deltaproteobacteria bacterium
TAGTGCGTGGAAGCTAGCCTGACAGAGGTCGGAAGGTCGGTTGGGCCGGGCCAGAAAGGCAGTTCAGCTCTAAGGCTTTCGGCCTTTAACTTTGTTCTGGAGGTGTAAGTGCCAACTGTAAACCAACTGGTGAGAAAAGGGCGCGTAAAGGCGAAGAAAAAATCCAAGACGCCGGCATTGAATTATACGTATAATGCATTAAAGGGACGGATGTCGCAGATAGATGGCGCTCCTCAAAGACGCGGTGTATGTACTCAGGTTAAGACGGTGACCCCGAAGAAGCCAAACTCCGCGTTGCGTAAGGTTGCACGTGTCAGGCTTACAAACGGTATGGAAGTGACTGCGTATATACCTGGAGAAGGACATAACCTTCAGGAACACTCTACAGTCCTGCTGCGGGGTGGTCGTGTAAAGGATCTGCCTGGTGTCAGGTATCATATTATTCGGGGTGCTCTGGATACGGCAGGTGTGGAGGATCGACAGCAGGGCCGTAGCAAGTATGGGGCGAAGCGGACCAAGCGCTCCAGTGGAGACTAGAATGCCGAGAAGAGCAAGGATTACCAAAAGGAAGATAGCACCTGATGTACGGTACCAAAATGTTACCATATCCAGGTTAATCAATAGGATAATGACCTGCGGGAAAAAGAGTACCGCGGAGCGGATCGTATATGACGCCCTCGATATTGTTGCGGAGCAGGTGAAAGGGGACCCTCTGGCTACCCTGGAATTGGCGATTAGAAATGCAACACCGATTCTTGAGGTTAAGCCGCGTCGTGTTGGTGGTGCAACATATCAGGTGCCCATAGAGGTGAGGCAGGGGCGTGGTATAGCCCTGGCTATACGCTGGCTTCTAAAAGCGACGAAGGCCCGTGGGGGTAAGTCTATGGCAGAGAAGCTAGCAGCGGAAATTTTGGATGCCTCCCAAAGGCAGGGGGCCACTGTTAAGAAACGAGATGATACACACAGGATGGCGGAGGCAAATCGTGCCTTCGCTCACTATCGGTGGTAAAGACGATGACTAGGTCATTCCCTTTGGAACGAATAAGAAATATAGGCATCATCGCACATATCGATGCAGGTAAAACAACGCTTACCGAGAGGATACTTTACTATACTGGTCGCACCTATAAGCTGGGCGATGTGGATGACGGTACTACAGTAATGGATTGGATGGCGCAGGAAAAGGAGCGGGGGATCACGATTACGGCTGCAGCAACTACGTGTGAGTGGTCAGACCATCGTGTCAATATTATCGATACACCGGGGCATGTGGACTTCACTGCTGAGGTAGAGAGGAGTCTTCGGGTTCTCGATGGCGGTGTCGTGGTTTTCGATGCGGTTGCTGGCGTTGAACCTCAGTCGGAGACGGTCTGGAGGCAAGCGGACCGATATGGTGTTCCCAAGATTTGTTTCGTTAATAAGATGGACCGCGTAGGGGCCGATTTCTATCGTACCGTAGATATGATTAAGGAACGACTGGGCGCAGTTGCCGTGCCCATACAATTGCCCTTAGGAACCGAGAAAGCCTTTAATGGTGTTATAGATGTAGTAGAGCAAAGGGCATGGGTTTACAGTGATGACCCCGATAAAGTCCCCGTGGAAGTAGCTATACCCCAAGATTACGTTGAGATCACTAGCAGGCATAGAGAGACGATGATCGAGAGGCTGGCAGAAAACGATGACCACTTAATGACTCTCTATTTAGAAGGGGGAGCCATCGATGCCTCCACTATTAAAGAGGCTTTAAGACGGGCTACCATCGCAAATCGATTGGTGCCAGTTCTTTGCGGCAGTGCCCTGCGGAACAAAGGCATCGAGTACATCCTCGATGCTATTATATCCTATCTTCCTTCACCTAATGATGTGCCTCCGGTGGTAGGCATTGATCCACGTAGCGGCAAAGAGCTTCAGCGCTCTCCTATTGACGGAGAGCCTTTTTCTGCCCTGGCCTTTAAGATAGTTTCAGACCCGTTTATCGGCAGGCTGGTCTATTTCAGGGTTTATTCAGGAAAAGTGGAGGCTGGCGCTCAGGTGTATAACTCCATAAGGGAGCAACGGGTAAAAATCGGACGACTGCTTCAGATGCATGCGAATCGCCGTGAGGAGGTCAAGCAGGTTGAGGCCGGCGATATCGCTGCTGCTTTAGGTTTAAAAGATACCTACACCGGCGATACGCTGTGTAATGTAAATGCGCCCGTGGTGCTGGAAACGATTCGTTTTCCCCAACCGGTGCTATCGTTAACTATCGAGCCCAAGTCACGGGCCGATCAGGATCGACTGGATGATGCCCTGGCCAAATTGGCACATGAGGACCCTACCTTCACCGCTCGTAATGATGATGAAATGGGGCAGACGATCATTTCAGGTATGGGCGAGCTGCATCTTGAGGTCATCGTGGAACGGATGCTACGTGAGTTTCAAGTTGGGGCAAGAATTGGCAAGCCCCGGGTTGCTTACAGGGAGACCATAACTGTGCCGGTAAAGGTTGAGGGGAGATTCATCAAACAGAGTGGGGGCCGAGGGCAATATGGACACGTCTGGATTGAGCTCCAACCGGGGGAACGGGGAAGCGGCTTTGAGTTTGTAAACGGGATAAAAGGCGGTACTATTCCCAGACAATATATCCCCTCAGTGGAAAAAGGCATCAGGGAAGCTATGGAGGGTGGTGTTGTGGGTGGTTACCCCCTGATAGATATTAAGGTTACATTGTATGATGGGAGTTTCCATGAAGTTGATTCATCTGATGTCGCTTTCAAGATCGCCGGTTCCATGGCGCTGAAGGACGGGGTAAAAAGGGCTAAGCCCATTGTACTTGAGCCAGTCATGAAGATGGAGATAATCAGTCCTGAGATATCCATGGGTGACATAATTGGAGACCTCAACTCGAGGAGGAGCCAAATACAGAGCATCGACAGTCGTGGGAACACGAAGATAATCAACTGCCTTATTCCCTTAGCAGGGACATTCGGCTATGCTACTGATCTCAGGTCGATGAGCCAGGGGAGGGCAAACTTCGCAATGGAATTTCATCGCTATGAGGGAATGCCCCAAGATTTAACTGAGCAGATTATCGTCAAAGTGGGAGGAGTGGCCTAATGCCAAAGCAGAAGATTCGTATAAAACTAAAGGCCTTTGACCATCGGATATTGGATCAATCGGCAGGGCAGATCGTGGAGGCTGCGGAGCAGACCGGAGCCAAAGTAGTGGGGCCAGTCCCTATGCCTACAAAGATTAAGAAGCACTGTGTTAACCGTTCCCCCTT
>DAOVAK010000021.1 GCA_030671095.1 Deltaproteobacteria bacterium
ATAATTTCCTTCTTCCATACGAGGAACAGGTTGATGACCCGCTGGGTTCCCCAGTCAAGATCGATCAGTTGCATCAGCTCCTCATCGGTCGTGGCAATACCTCTGGCACAGCCTCTGCCACTTTCGCAGTTGTGGCATCGGAGACACTCCAGGGCCACCAGATCCGCTGTTCCCGTGCACACGCCATCAGCCCCGAGGGCTATGATCTTGGCCACATCATGGGGTGTCCTGATACCTCCGCTGGCAATCACCGTTATCTTGTCTCTCACTCCCTCATCCTTCAAAAATCGATGAACTTTGGGGAGCGCATATTCAATGGGCATGGCGATATTTTTCTTGGCGATATCAGGAGCCGCGCCAGTGCCACCGTAGCTTCCGTCCAAATGAATGATATGGGCGCCCGCATAGTAACTCCCCACCGCCACCATATCCACGTCCGTCGGCGTGGAGACCTTGACCGATACCAGGGCCTGGGGATTCATCGCCTTTATCCAATCCACATGTTTTTTATGATCTTCCACTGAATAAACACTGTGAAAAGGAAAAGGGGAAAATAGCGGGTATCCAACCAATGCCTCGCGCATGCGGGCCACGCCCGGTGTCACCTTGTCCCCCAAGAGGTGTCCACCAAGACCCGGCTTCGCCCCCTGAGCATACTTGAATTCAACAATCTTGACCCTCTGTATGGTCTCCTCCCTGACCCCAAAAAGGCCCGTGGCTACCTGGGTGATCACATGGTCGTCATAGGGTTTCAGCTCATCTGGGTATCCACCCTCACCGGTGCAGCAAAAGGTGCCCAAGGCGGCGGCGGCCTTTATCCTGCTCAACATGGTGGTAATGCTTACGGAACCGTAAGACATCCCCCCGCCATAAAAGGGAACCTCTATTCTGATCTTGTGGGCATTATCATTAAGCCGGTTCAACTCCACACCCACATCCACATCCTCATCCGGCAGATCCAAGGTCTCCTTCACGGCTTCTTTGGGAGGATATACGAGACGCAATTTGTCAAAACCACCGTCTGACTCCCCTATCCTGTATTCAAGTCCTCCTGGCGGCACACCACCCGTCTCAGCCATGTACCAGGTGCTGACCAGAAGGTCTGGGGTCCATCGAAAATCTCCCATGGCATCGAAGGTGGGATTCCTCTTTAAAGAGAGGGCTTGGACCGGGCATTCGTCGTAACAAGGTGTAGGGCAATCAGGCCCAACACAACGGTAGTGGTGTTTAACCAGGACATGGCCCCTCTTCATGACGTGAACACCATAAGGACATACTTCCACACATTTGCCGCAGGCAATACAGTCGCTTGTACGATCCAGCCGGTATTTTCCGATAGGGTTTCGGAACCGGGATGGCGTGGGCACAGACTCTGGAAACTGAAAACCTTTGTGGCTACTCAAGTTCGTATCCCTCCTCAACCTTTCCCATGGATCCGAATGTGGCCTCATCCAGGTCTTCAAAGAACATGGCACGGCCTACCTCTCCCCTCAAGCGGCGGGCTTCCCTTATCCCCATGGCACCCATCACCTCCAGGAGCTGGTTGTGCCATGCGCCCAAAAGGTTAACAACGCGTGAGGCGACCCAGGACGACGGGGCCTGGTCTATTTCTACTGGACAGGACAGCCCCTTCGTGCAACGACGACACATCCGGCACTCCAGGGCAATGAGTATGGGGAAATCAATGAAGACTGCGTCCGCACCGCAGATCACAGATTTTGCCACATGCTCGGCCATAGCGAGACCCCCACTGACAAGCAGTGTAATTTCATCTCGCACACCCTCTTCCACCAAGGCCAGATGAACGGAACGAAGAGCATCCTTGACAAATAGGGATTCATCATCCATGGCCCTGCCATTATGGCTTCCCTCCAGGTGAACAATGGAGGCGCCTGATTGAACAAGCTGTAAGGCCTGCTTTTCCACCCCTTTAACCAGAGGCAAGCGGATACACATGAGGGCCGAAGGATGGAACCTCCTGATTGTTTCCACGGTCTCTTCCCAGTCTTCCTTCCAGGGGATCTCCATTAACCGTATCCCATCTCCCAGCTTCTCCAAATCGATCGGCCCTGGCGAAATAATAGGCACCAGGTAAGGCCTGAAATCGTCCAAACCTTTCTTCAATTTATTCTCGGGCAGGGAGAGCAATGTTCCCAACCTTTTGGCCGCCATGGCCCACCCCGCTATGGTCTTCTCACTCAGAGCACCAAAAGTGGGCACTCTCATGATGATGGGAAGGGGAACATCTATGAAAACCGGTACATCACCCTCCAGTTCACCGGCTTGGTTAAAAGTGAGATTCCTTGGTGTCTTGCCCAGATCAATGGCCGTGCTTATGTATTCCCGACCGTGGATACCGTCTCTTGTGGGCCGAACGATCTCTGACATATCCGTCCACATGGCGTCGAAACCAGGGCCACTAAAAGGCCCCGGATAGCCTGCACCGGAGACAGGAATCTTGCCACTCTCCGCTTGATACCATAATCTGGCAATAACATCTGGTGTCCAGTGGGCATCTCCAAGGGCCTTGTATTCAGGGTTGAGAGATTTATGGATAAGTTCCTTGGGACACCCCTGAACGCACCTGAAACAGTTCATGCATTGGTTGTCAATCGAGTCAATCATTTGGTAGCCATCGAGGCCCCGATTATCATATACCCCATAGACGCATTGCTTTTTCACGCAGACGGCACACTTGAGACAGCCCTCTTCCCAAGCAATGATCCCAGACTCCGTAATCTCCTTGAATCGGTGGGCGGTGGGCTTCGTATGTATCACGTATTTGGAGGGCATCTTTGAATCCTTCGAATCTTGGAAATTTGAAAATTGTCCTTCGATGCTTCGACACTGCTCAGCATCGACCCTGAGCTATGTCGAAGGGTCGACTTGGCTCAGGACCGTGAGCCTTTCGAACGGCTTGTCGAACCATTTGTCATTTGGTTATTGGGATTTTGGATTTCCTTTTCGGTTTAGGATTCTCGGCCAAGGGTTAAACAACAGCGGTTCTGTATCAGGTTACTTTGGAGCTACCACATGTTACGAAAAGGAGGGTCTTGGGAGAAGGCCTGCTTTCTCCACAATCTCTCCAACCACCTCTTCCCATTCAATGGCCATGATATGCACGCCTTTGACACCCGGCATTTCTTTTAACCGCTGGATGGTTTCCACGCAGATCTGGATACCTTCCTCTCGCTGCTTTTCTTTGGGTACGCCCCCGATCCTCTTTATGATCTCATCCGGGACGTCCATGCCCGCCACCTGATTGTTCATATACTTTGCCATGCCTGGGGACTTCAGGGGTGTCACGCCTCCAAGGATGAAGGCTTTATCCGTAAGGCCCTTATCCCTTGCCATGTTCATCCATTCCTCAAACCTATCCCAATTATATACGCACTGGGTCTGGATAAAATCTGCTCCCGCGTTGATCTTCTTGGCCAGTCGAATGACCCTGAAGGGCAGCGGATCGGCAAAGGGGTTTGCAGCAGCGCCAATAAAGAGTTTTGGGGCCCTGCTTAGGGACTCACCCCCCAAAATGGTCCCTTCGTCCCGCATGTTTTTCACCACATTAACGAACTGAATAGAGTCCAGATCAAATACGCCCATGGCTTGGGGCTGGTTACCAAAACCCTGATGGTCACCTGAGAGACAGAGCACATTGCGGATCCCAACGGCAGAGGCCCCCAATATGTCAGACTGGAGTGCAATCCGATTCCGGTCTCTGACCACCACCTGCAGCACAGGATCCAACCCCGCCGACCTCAAAAGGCTACAGGCAGCCAGACTTGACATGCGCACAATGGCCGTCTGGTTGTCCGTCACATTTATGGCATCCACCTTATCTTTCAATAGCTCTGCCTTTTTGAGCACCGCGTCAGGGTCCGCACCCTTGGGAGGACCACACTCCCCGGTCACCGCAAACTCGCCTTTTTCAAGTACTTTTTTCAGATTGCTCACATCTTTCACTTTTGTTGATCCTCCCTGATGATCTTTCTTGGTCCCTTCCCTTGCTTCTTGGTCCAATCCTTTGGCGGGTAAACCCACTCAAGCCGCTCCAGGGCGTCGAAGGAAGATAATCTATCGATAATCACCTGCCAAGCGCAGGGAACTTCAGGGTTCACTTCGCATTTACCTCCCACGGATCCGCCACAAGGGCCATTAAGGAGTTGTTTTGAACAACGTGCAAGAGGACACACGCCGCCAAAAAAATAGAGCATGCAGTCCCCACAACCGAGGCAGTTCTCCACCCACAATCCCTGATCCTTGGTCTCACCCAAAAATTCCGTGTCCAGGGCTGGTATGATGGGAATCTCAGGAAACATATCTGCCACGGCTTGGACTCCGGCACCGCAGCCCAATGAGACAACGGCGTCGTATTTCTCTATGATATCGTCCAGCTCTATGACAAAATCCTTCACGCATTGGCGATCCAGCGTTTTTTCCTCAATGAGCACATCCCTTCCCTCCATCTTCTTGGCCATGCGCAGTGTGGAAGCCAACGCACCGGTCTCCTTTTCGCCTCCCGCCGCACATTCGGCCACACAAGAGCCACAGCCCAAGACCAAGAGTTTCTTGTAAGGGGCGATCATCTCCCTGATTTCGTCAATGGGTTTCTGTTCTGCTGTTATCATAACCTTTCTCTCTTTCTTGATTCCTGTGGACTCTTTAGACCCTTTCTACACCTCATTGCGAGCCAGCTACGTCCCGATGGGACGAGAGTCCCACTCCCTCTAACCCCCCCTTTTGTAAAGGGGGGCATGGGGGGATTTTGTCCGTCGTTTATCCTTTCCCTATGCAGCCTTCTTATGTACGGGCGATGGACCCAGTTTGGAGGTCAAATCCACAATCTCCTCTGCCAGCTTTGCAAGTGGCCTGCGATCATCTTTCGACCTGACAATGAATCCAACCCGTTCCTCCTCCAGACCGATGCTCCCGATGATCCACTGGGTCCTTTCCATACGCTTTCTTGCCCGCCGATTGCCTTCAAAATATCGGCAGGCCCCCTCGGGACAGGTGATGAGATAGGCAGCATCGGCAAATTCCTCCAGTGCCCTCAGAAGGTGAAGCGTATCTAATCTCCCGCTGCAAGGAATGGGAAATAGGCGCAGGGACTTTCCATACTTCTCCTCGAGGGCTTGTCTCTCCTTTTCGCTGCTGTCGGGCGTATTCTGGCAATAGAACAGGGCCAAAATAGGGCCCTTTGAATGGGTCATTTCTGTGCTGAGTCCTTTTTAAAATATCACTTTACAGGTTCGCTCAGGATGGGTAAAGCCAGGCCATTTTCCACCTTAGCATACTCGATATATCGAATACAATATATTATTAATGCACGCAAAAAAAGCCCTGGACAGATCCTCGCTTCCATCTGCCTTTGAGGAAAAAATTAAGGCGCCTTCCTTCCCATAGAAGATAGACGCCTTTGTCATGTATGCTCAAAAAATCTCCGTACACCCTTGTGCGGAATCCTATCCTTTACCTTATTGTTCTAGGCTATTTTGTCAAGCGTTTTTTACTGGGTGGTAAAGATGGAGAATCCGGGATATGCCTCCATCCCGTGTTCATCAATGTCAAGACCACGCAACTCCTCGTCTCTGCTCACACGCAGACCCACCAGGTTTTTGATTACATAAAAGAGGAGGAATCCAGTTGCCACACTCCAGGCAAATACGGAGATAACCCCAAGGGCCTGCACACCAAGGAGCGACGACTTAGGCGTATGGAGAAATACGCCACAAGCCTTTCGAGAGCCTCAAGGTCGAGCGAGAGGAGCGATCGAAGGCAACGCCGCTTGAGCCCTGCGAAATCCTGTTTCGGCTGGGAGATGATGCCTTGATGGTGAATCAGCGGATAAGAAAATGAAGTTGATTGTAATCACCTAATCAATTAGGATATAGAGTTTGTGTAAAAGCCTTTGATATCAACAGGCTGGAAAATCCTGGTTGCGTATTAGGACAATTTCATGAAATGGGAAGATAGAGTTTACTGCGGATCCTTAAGGAGTTCGGACACGGGCAGAGATGTGCTGCTAATGGGTTGGGTGGACGCCATTCGGGACCATGGAAACTTGCTCTTTATCCATCTCCGGGACATCCGGGGGATTGTGCAAGTCGTCTTCGATCCCGACGTGAACAAGGAAAGCTATGAAAGGTCCACCACACTAAGAGACGAATACGTGGTCGAGGTGGGAGGAAAGGTCGCCCAGAGGCAGAAGGGGACAGAGAACCCCAATCTGGAGACAGGGGATGTGGAGGTCTTTGCTACACACCTGGAGATACTTTCCAAGGCAAAAACCCTACCCTTCCTGATCTCTGAGAAGGCCATGGTTTTTGGGGAAGAGATCCAGTCCAGCCCAGAAAATGTGGACGAAGAACTGAGGTTGCAATACAGATATCTGGATCTTCGGCGTCCCTCTGTTCAGGGTCTCTTCATAAAACGACACGAGATCATGAAATGCATTCGTGACTACTTCCACATGCTCGGCTTCATTGAAATTGAGACACCCTTTCTGACAAAGAGCACGCCGGAGGGCGCCAGGGATTACCTGGTCCCCAGTCGGGTCCATGAGGGTAAGTTTTATGCCCTTCCCCAGTCTCCTCAACTCTTCAAACAAATCCTCATGATGAGCGGGTTGGACCGCTACTTTCAGATCGCAAGGTGTTTTCGTGATGAGGATCTAAGGCCCAACAGGCAGCCGGAGTTTACCCAACTGGACATGGAGGCCGCCTTCATCGATGAGGAATTTATCTATGTGGTCATAGAAGCGTTGACCGTCAGCATGTTTGCCCTCGGAGGGATCAGGCTGCCCAGTCCCTTTCCGCGAATGACTTACGGGGAGGCGATGGGCCGTTATGGCACCGATTGCCCGGATACTCGTTTTGACATGTCTTTCGAAGAGGTAACCGACATCGTCCAAGATACTGACTACACGATTTTCCGTAAGGTCATTGGCCAGGGTGGCAAGATTAAGGGGTTCTGCGTGAAGGGCATGGCGGCCAGATTGAGCAAGAATGTGCTCCAGAATGAATACGCTCTAAGGATAGTCCCTTCATTTGGGGCAAAGGGGATGACCTGGATGAAAGTGATTGGTGGAAATCTGGAGTCAAACATTGCCCAGTTTTTCTCTTCGACCGAGCAAGAGGCAATTAGAGAGCGCTTTCGCGCTGAGGATGGTGATGTCATCATGATGATTGCCGATACCTCCGTGGAACATATGGACAAGGTCCTCTGTAGCCTGCGTCTTCATGTGGCTGAAAGGCTTGAGCTGATCCCTGAAGATCGCTATTGCCCATTATGGGTGACCGACTTCCCTCTCTTTGAACTCAAGGATGGAAAATTATGCTCCCAACATCATCCCTTCACCATGCCTGATAGAACCGATTTCGATCCTACGAACGAGGAAGAATTGCTCGGGCTGAATTCCAGGGCCTACGACCTGGTCATAAATGGGGAGGAACTGGGCGGGGGTAGTATTCGTATTCATAAGATGGAAGTCCAAGATAAGATCTTCAAGGCTCTAGGGTTTAGCCCTGGGGAGGTAGAGACCAAGTTCGGGTTCTTTCTAAGAGCCATGGAATACGGTGCCCCACCGCACGGCGGCCTTGCCCTTGGCCTTGACAGGGTCATTGCGATGATCTTGAAAACAGCATCCATCAGAGATGTCATCCCCTTTCCCAAAAACCGGAGTGCCCTGTGCCCACTGACGCAGGCACCTTCTCCTGTGGACAGATCACAGCTCAGGGGGTTGGGTTTGGGCTCTACCGGCATTGTGGGAAGGCCCGTAATAGGATTGAGACGGCCGGCACAAGAAGATATGGTTGGGCGTCCTCTCGCAGAGTACGAAAGAATTTCAAGAGGCGAGGTGAAGCATGTGGCAAGGCTTGCTCGATTGAAAATTACCGATCCTGAGTCAGACGCCTATCAGAAGGAGCTAAATGCCGTATTGGAACACTTTGAAGCGCTGCAAGAGTTAGATACAGAAAATGTGGAGCCCATGAGTCACGTATTGGAAATTAAGAACGTGTGGCGAGAGGATAAACCGAGCAAATCCAAAAAGGCGGAATCCCTTATGGCAAATGCCCCGAACAAGGAATCTGGCTACTTTAAAGTCCCAAAGATCTTAGAAGGCTAGAAGATGCAGTTATGCGATCATAGTGCGACAGAACTGGCAAGAATGCTTCGGAAAGGCGAGGCAAGTTCTCGCGAGATCACCGAGTCTGTGTTCAAAAGGATTGATGAGAAAGAGGACGCTATTAATGCCTTTATTACGGCAACCCCTGAAATAGCGCTGAGACAGGCCGATCTGGCGGACAGGAGATTTAGAGAAAATAAGAGGGTTTCTCTTTTGAACGGGATACCCATTGCCATCAAAGACAATATGTGTACGCAAGGCATACCAACCACGTGTGGATCAAAGATTCTGGAAAACTACATTCCTCCTTATGATGCGACCGCGGTAGCAAAGGTCCTGCAAAGTGGCGCTGTACTCATCGGAAAAACCAATATGGATGAATTCGCCATGGGCTCCTCCTGCGAAAACAGCGCCTTTGGACCTACTCATAACCCTGTGAATCTGGAACGCGTAGCAGGTGGTAGCAGCGGTGGGTCTGCGGCTGCAATCACCTCAGGGGAAACGGTCCTCGCCATAGGATCGGATACCGGCGGCTCTATCCGTCTCCCAGCCGCTTACTGTGGGGTTGCGGGTATAAAACCCACCTACGGCAGGGTCTCCCGATACGGTTTGATTTCCTATGCATCATCGTTAGATCAAGTAGGGGCCCTTGGTCGCACCGTTGAAGATTGCGCACTGCTTATGAACGTCATCTGCGGACATGACAAAATGGATACCACTTCTGCTGATATCAAAAGGCCTGACTTCCTTCGTTCCCTAGGGCGAGGACTCGAGGGTATCAAGATAGGTCTTCCGGAGGAGTACTTTATTGAGGGTCTGGATCCCCATGTTAAAGATCAAGTTATGCGGGCCGTCGCATTGTTGAATGAAAACGGAGCCGAAATCGTTGATATATCCTTACCCCACGCCCGTTATGCAATCAGCGCCTATTATCTCATAGCGACGGCTGAAGCGAGCAGCAACCTGGCCAGGTATGACGGCGTTAAGTACGGTTTCAGATCCAGTGAAGATATCCCAGCCCTGGTGGAGATGTATCAGCAGACGAGGAGTGAGGGATTTGGTACGGAAGTGAAGAGGAGGATCATGCTGGGGACCTATGTCCTCTCTGCCGGTTATTATGACGCCTATTATTTAAAGGCTCAGGAGGCGAGGGCCCTCATCAAACAGGATTTTGACGAGGCCTTTAAGACGGTGGACTGCATGATCACTCCTGTCTCACCCTGCCTGCCTTTTAGATTGGGGGAGAAGATGGCCAACCCCCTCCAGATGTATCTTGTGGACATATACACGGTCTCATTGAACCTCTCCGGACTGCCCGGGATGAGCGTAAACTGTGGAATGGTGGATGGGTTGCCCGTTGGTCTCCAGATTATTGGAAGACCATTTGACGAGGAGATGGTGCTCAGGGTTGGACACGCCTATGAGAAGATGTCGGGGCATGCATAAATGGATTACGACGTTATCATTGGGTTTGAAACCCATGTGGAATTGAAAACAAAGACAAAGCTGTTTTGTGGCTGTGCGGTAAAGGATGGAGCACCTCCAAACACACTTATCTGCCCTGTCTGTACTGGGCAGCCTGGGGCACTCCCCGTCCTAAACAAAAGGGCCGTTGAACATACCATCCGTGCCGGCATAGCCATGAATTGCACGATTAACAGACGGTCTCGATTCGCCCGTAAGAACTATTTCTACCCCGATCTTCCCAAAGGTTATCAAATTTCCCAATATGAGCGGCCTTTTTGCGAGAATGGATACCTGGAAATTCAAGGTGATGAGGGCCGGCCTTATGCTGTGGGAATCAAGCGGATTCATCTTGAAGAGGACGCGGGAAAGTTGGTGCATTCAGCCAGTTCCTTTGAGGCATCGGATTACAGTCTTGTGGATTACAACAGATCCAGTGTCCCGCTCCTTGAAATCGTTACCGATCATGAGCGAAACCCTTTACGTTCGGTGAACGAGGCCCGATCTTACCTGGAAAAACTGAGGCAGACGTTAATCTATATAGGGATAAGTGACTGTATTATAGAGAAGGGTCAGTTTCGTTGTGATGTGAATATATCCATTCGTCCGGAGGGGGCCCTAGATTACGGCAATCGTGCCGAAATAAAAAATATGGCCTCTTTCAAATTCATGATGGAAGCACTGGAATACGAGGTCAAAAGGCAATTGGAAATCCTTCACTCGGGGGAAAAGCCATCCCAGGAGACAAGGCTTTTCGATGAAGAGAAGAAAATAACGGTATCTATGCGGAGCAAGGAAGACGCACCGGATTACAGATATTTCCCAGACCCTGATCTGGTGGAATTCGAGATTGGCCAAGAATTTGTTGAAGAGATCCAAGGGGAAATGCCGGAACTGCCTGATCAAAAGGTGAACCGTATCATGAAAGAGTACGCAATACCAAAGAAAGATGCCCTTATCTTGACGAAAGAGCAGAACGTGTCAGACTTTTTTGAGCGTTGCGCCGCCTCTTGTGATGATAGAGTTAGGTTGAGTCGCTGGATGATCAAAGATCTCTTCAAACTCCTCAATGAGGCCGCCATCACCATACAGAAATGTCCTATCCCTCCAAAAGAGTTTTCCACCCTTATCAACTTGATCTCAAGGGGTGACATTACAGACAAAATCGGGAGAACGGTTTTAGAAATTATGTTTGAAACGGGAGAAGATCCTGAGTCCATCATAGATAAGAGAGGCTTAAGGCCCATCCAGGATGAAGAACTCCTGGAGAGAATGATGAATGAAGTGATTTCGGAAAATCCTGAAGCCGTGAATAAGATAAAAGAGGGCATGACAAATCCGATCGATTTTCTGATCGGACAGGTGATGAAGAAGACCGAGGGAAAAGCGAATCCAAAGAAAGTAAGGGAATTAATACACAAAGAGTTTCTGCAATAGCAAGCAGAGGTAAGAGATGGAGTAATGGAGTTTTGGAGTATTGCATAATGCATCACTCCAGTGCTCCATCACTCCATTACTCCAATTTGAAAAAGACCTGAAAGTTCTGATTGTCCGTTCAGGGTGTCTGATTACAACACGGGCAGATACTTGTCGATTTCGTATTGGCTCACGTGGGTCCTGTACTTATCCCATTCAATCTTTTTGTTTTCAATGAATTTGTTGAAAATATGATCCCCCAGAACTTCTTTGACCAATTCACTCTTCTCTGTTTCCAGTGTAGCTGCATAAAGATTGCCAGGTAAATCCGTAATGCCATGTGCCCTTCTTTCAGCAGGGTTCATCTCGAAGATGTCCTCTTCAATGGGATCTGGCAGTTCCAGTTTCTTCTCTATGCCACTTAAACCAGCACCCAACATGACAGCAAAGGCGAGATAGGGGTTGCATGCAGGATCGGGCGAACGGAACTCAATCCTGGTGGCCTTCTCCTTGCCAGGTTTATACATGGGAACCCTGATCATGGTTGATCTGTTCCTCCTGGCCCATGAGACGTAGACCGGGGCCTCATAACCAGGCACCAACCTCTTGTAGGAATTGACCCATTGGTTTGTGATGGCCGTAATTTCTGGGGCATGATGTATCAATCCTGCAAGGTAATGTTTGGCTATATCTGATAAATTAGATTTATCGGTAGGATCATAGAAGGCATTTTTCTCTCCCTTGAAAAGGGACTGGTGGGTGTGCATGCCGCTCCCGTTCTGACCGAAGATGGGCTTGGGCATAAATGTGGCATACACACCGTGCGTCCGGGCTATCTCCTTGACCACCACCCTGTAGGTCTGTGTCTTGTCGGCCATCTTGAGACCTTCATCATACCTCAGGTCTATCTCATGTTGGCTAGGGGCAACCTCATGATGGCTATACTCCACATCGATCCCCATGGACTGGAGGGCAAAGATGGTATCCCTTCTCAGGTCGCTTCCCAGATCAAGGGGTCGCGAATCAAAGTACCCCCCTTCATCCAGGGTTTCGGTGCACTTATGATCTCTGAAGTAGAAATACTCCAGTTCAGGCCCAATATAGTAGGTGTACCCTTGCTCCGCAACTTTGCTCAACAGCCTCCTAAAAACATATCGGGGATCCCCTTCATAGGACGTTCCGTCAGGGTTTAGTATGTCACAGAACATTCGGGCCACGGGGCGATCGCCCACTCTCCACGGAACCAACTGAAAGGTGGAGGGGTCTGGTTTGGCGATCATATCGCTTTCTTGAATCCGGGCGAAACCCTCGATGGAAGATCCGTCAAAACCCATCCCTTCCGTCAGACCCTCATCCAGTTCGGATGGCGTGATGGCAAAACTCTTGAGCACCCCTTGTACATCCGTAAACCAGAACTGAATAAAGCTGATGCCCTTCTCCTTTACCGCCTCCTTAACATCATCCACTGTCTTGCAGTCTAACATTTCATTCCTCCTTCAATTTTAGGACATCCCTATGCATGAAAATGCTCCGGGTGCTTCAAATAGTTATTTATAATCATATTCGGGAAACGGAAGACTTGGCCCGGTCTCACCGCGGCCCAAGCTGCGAAATATGACATTAAGTGATTCTGCGGCCACCTTTTATTAAAAGCCCTTATAATACCCCTTTAGCTTATTTTGCTTGTTAAAGCAATGATAATGCCAGAAGACGACATAAAACTTTTTCTTATAATATTCAACAAGTTAATGAGAAAGTGGGCACGAATGGGGTGAAATTACTTTATTACAATTTTGTCGTTTATAGGCGTGTTGCCATACAGAATTGTATAGATGAATGACCACTCGCGGTCAACGACCAAACTTTTCATTTTCTGAACCCTTGCAGGCTAAAGATCGATAGAATGTCTCAATAAACGAAATCTCGTGAATCTTTCCATATAATGTACTATTTAGGTGCACTAAATAGGGGGCTGAATCTCCAAATGATGGTCATTTACTGTTTAGTTAATTTTTGCATATTGCACTTTATGTTGAAATAATTTGTTGAAATGGTTTAAAATAATTAATTCTTAAATCACCAACGTCCCCTTAACCGCGTAACCACCGAATGAGGCTAAAAGAACTTTCCATAATCCAGTATCAGAACGTGAGTAAGAACCCGGATGCCTACAGGCTGTGGCTCTCCATCGATTCTTTCCAAAAGCAGATAGAATATCTGACAGCAAATGAATTTCAACCCCTTTCCATGGATGATGCAATTCATTACATGGAGAGGAAAAAGAGCATAAAAAATGGGCGACCCATTTCTCTCACCTTCGATAATGGATATCAGGACTTTTATGAAAACGTCTTTCCTATCCTCACCCAAAATCAATACCCAGCCACCATACTAATTTCTCCTTCAAAAGTGGGAAAATCTGTGACTATCGGGACGACACAGGTAGACTATCTGTCCTGGGGCACCCTGAAAGAACTCAGAAGAAATGATATAATTATAGGTGCCTATGAAGATTCCGCCTGGAATATTAATGATATTCCAGAAGATGTGGTTAGGGCGCATATCGTTGAGTACAAGAAAATTTTGGCAGACAAGATGGGAGAAGAGATCCGCTACTTCGGCGTAAAAGAAGGGATTCCTAACCCCGCAATCCGTGATCTCCTGATAGCTGAGGGATACAGGGCCTTCCTCACAGAGTGTCCCACAAATAGGAAACCAGACCTTTACGCCATTGGAAGGATACAGGTTGATGATGACGACTTCAACATCTTCCTCACCAAGATATCCAGAACCTATCTCTTTTTTAAAGACAAGAAGAGCTGGAAATATATACGGGAATATAGCCTAGACAAGTTGGCCCACAAAATATCCGAGACGTACGACAAAATCAGAGGTTCAACGCCCCACTAGTACATATTGGGAGGAAATGAGCTGACACACAGGTGGCAAGTCCATCTGATCCTGGATACTGGATGCTAGATACTGGATGAGATTACTATAGAGCGATCATTGCTCTCATTTCTTTCCATCGAGAATCCAGCATCTAGGATCGTGAAGCCTCAAGCCCGTAGGCTTGAGGCGAAGCTTTGTGATATCATGATTAAGGTTCTTCACATACACACCCTGCCCA
>DAOVAK010000299.1 GCA_030671095.1 Deltaproteobacteria bacterium
TTTATTCTGGACGCCGAGGAGGCGTTGAAGCCGGAGGCCCCCATACTGGCTCCTGGCGCTGAGAGCAACAAGCTGGAAGATGTCGACAGGGAATTGATCGAACAGGGTGACGTAGAGAAGGGGTTCAAGGAGGCCGATAAAATTATTGAGTTTGAGGCCCGACGAGATCCCCACTTGTGGGCGGGCGCCGAGCTGCCCTGTGTCGTAGCCAGATGGAATGAGGACCGATTGGAGATGTGGGTGCACGAACAGCAGCCCTATCTCGGCAAGCTGATCCTGAGCGAGCAGCTTGACATCCCCATGAATAAGATTCATACTCATTCTCCCTACCAGGGATGCTCATTCGGCGAGCGCTGCAACCCTCCCAACTGGCACCAGAACGGGATCAATACGATAGCCGTGCTGTTGGCAAAAAAAGCGAACAGACCGGTAAAATTTGTTCTTGATAGGTCCGAAAATTTCTACGGCGAGTCCGGTGATATGATGGTCAGCCGTTTTAAGGTAGGAGCCAAGAAGGATGGGGCCATCACCGCAGTCCAAATAAAGAGTGTATTTGCTCAGTATATATGCACACCCGGGATTGAGCACTTCATCGATAATACCCGTATTCCCAATTTGAGGTGTGAAGGGATCACGGCGGACGTGAGCAAGGCCCCTGCTTGGTGGTGCCGGTGCGAGCAGCTTCCGAACACCTTCTGTTTCACGCTGGTATTTGACCACGTGGCCGCTGCCCTGGGACTGGATCCGACTGAAGTGGCCTTGAAGAACGACGGCTGTGAAGGTCACGATATGTCCTATTTGACAAAATACAAACGGGAGCATGGATTCCCTGACAGGGATAGCCTGAGGGAATGCATCGAAGCAGGCAAAAAGGCGATAGGATGGGACCGGAAGTGGCACCCGCCTGGCACACTGAGGCTCCCTAATGGACGAATGCATGGCATGGCCTTCACATGGAGCCATGATTGGGACGATGTCAGGGGAACGGGTTCTGCGGCGGTGTTGATACAAAATGACGGAACCGTAAGTGTCATTGCTCAGCACTCCGATGTCGGCGTCAATCCCTGGACTGCCTACCTGCAGATCGTGGCAGATGAGCTGGGCGTCAGATACGAAGACGTGGAGATCAATCCCTTTGATATGAATCAAGGCTTCTCACTGATGTCGCCTGACGGTTCCTGCAACCTGTGCAGTAACGGGTTCGTGGTCAAAAAAGCGGCCCAGAAGGCCAGGAAGAGGCTTCTGGATCTGGCCACGACCAAGTTCGAGGGATTGACCGCCGATGAGCTGGATATCAAAGACGGGATCATCTTTGAGAAGTCAAGCCCGAAAAACAGCATGCCCATAAAGGATGTCGTCATGTTCGCCACACCGATGCTCAATGCGGTTGAAATCTGGACAGAACCGCCTGTACTCGGTTGGGCCTGGCATACCCATGGCCTATGGGGCCTGGCACTTGAGACAGGGCGACCCCGTATGTGCAGGCAGGCCAATTTCATGGAAGTGGAAGTGGATACGGACACGGGTGAGATTGGGGTCTCAAAAGTCGTTAACGTCAATGACGTGGGCAAGGCCATCTCTCCGGAAACCATTGAGGGTCAGATGTATGGTGGAACCTATATGGGTTTGGGCAGGGCCATCACGGAGGAAATGGTCTGGGATCCAAACACGGGGGTATTGCTTAACCGCAACCTCCTTGATTACAAGTACGCCACAATGCTTGACTATCCTCCGGCTGAGAGCATTATCATGGAGACAGGTCTTGGACACGGACCGTACGGGGCCACAGGCATTGGTGAGAATACGGCCACGATGATCCCAGCTCTCATCGGTCCCGCCGTGTACAATGCTCTTGGCATTTGGATTGACGAGTTTCCCATCACTCCGGCCAGAGTTCTCAAGGCGCTAGGAAAGGCATAGGAGGGTCGACATGAGGAAATTTGCTCATTTCAACGCGTCAACGTTGGATGAGGCGGTCTCAATTCTCAGAAGGTACAGGGGCAGGGCTAGGGCCATTGCCGGGGGTACAGACCTGTTGGGCAGGATGAAGGATGAAATCCTCCCCATGTATCCTGAGGCCATCGTCAATCTGAAGACGATACCGGGGCTGGACTATGTCAAAGAGGAGGACGGGGTACTAAGAATCGGTTCGCTGACGAGGCTTGAGGACATCGCCATCAACGCCATTGTCAAAAGCAAATATCATGCCCTGGCAGAGGCGGCCCATCGGACCGCCTCCCCGCATCTGAGGGAAATGGGGACTATAGGGGGCAACATCGCCCAGGACATCAGGTGCTGGTATTACAGGTATCCCGACAACCGGTTTCCCTGTCTCCGAAAAGGTGGTGGGAGGTGTTATGCGATTGAGGGTGACAACAGGTATCATTCCATATTTGGGGGGAGCGTGGAAAAGGGATGTTATGCTGTCCACCCGAGCGACACGGCCCCGGCCCTCATAGCCCTGGATGCCAAGATCAGGACGACCAGGAGAACCGTCGATGTCGAGGATTTCTTCACAACAGATGTCATAAAGACGACGGTGCTCAATGACGATGAGCTCGTGACCGAGATCCAAGTGCCTGCAACGACTGAAGAAGCGATGAGTGCCTTCATCAAGTTCGCACCCAGGAAGACCATCGATTTTGCTACGGTGAACTGCGCAGCGATGATTGCGAAGGCCAGGGGAGAAGTGGATACGGCCAAGATCTGTCTCAACGCGGTTTATGTTAACCCTTGCAGGGCATACAAGGCGGAGGAAGCCATTATCGGCAAGGCCATAGATGAAGAAACGGCTGAAGCTGCCGGCGCTGCGGCGGTGGCCGATGCGAAGCCCATGACCCATAACGCCTACAAGATTCAAATCGCCAAGGTTATGGTGAAAAGAGCGATTTTGGCCTGTGAAGAGTGACGCAGGCCTTGATTGCTCCGCAGGGCGACTGGGATTACACGTGCTCGCCTTGAGCCCGTGCGAGGGGAATTTCACCCGCATTTCCTTCGAAGTACTGTTCTCGAGGTCTTCGAGCCCTCTGGGTTCATTTCGCAGGGAGAGAAGGAACAAAGATGTCGGTACGTGTACAACTTAGTCTCCTTCTTCGAAAATATGTGCCGGGCTACAACCATGATGAGGGTCTTGTGCTCGATGATGTTGAAGGTGAAAGCGTGCGTCAGCTGATAAAGCGACTCGGCATACCTTCTGAAGAGGTCTTCACGGTTATGGTCAACCACTATCCCGGCCAGCCTAGCAGTGTTGTGAAAGATGGCGATTCTGTCATGCTGGCCAAGGTCATCGCAGGGGGCTAGAGGTCCCCTGAAACGTGGACAGCTGCCTTCGGATTCGTTGAGAGACGGGACTCCCACCTTTGACCCAAAGGGCGGAGTACTCATATTTTTTTCCGCGGCACGGTAATACATTGATTAACTAGTATATCGTTTCATTGAAACACATACATATCTAATTACTAAAAATGACAAATGTCAAAATCCAAGGTTCAAATCAAATCTTCACCCTGTTAGATAAGGGATTTCGAATTCTTATTTAGGCTCTTAAGCCTCTTTACTGCTGGGAAGTTACAATTCTTACAATTTTCGTATCTAACAGGGCAAGAATTACCAAATGTCAAAAATACTGATCAGTGTTAGCTATTTTGAACTTTGAGCTTTGACATTCACCTGCCCGCCATGCGAGCCCGCAAGGCGAGGCGGGCGGGTTTGACATTTGAGCTTTGACATTTGAATTTTGATATATGTAAGTATTTTAGTGAAATCGTGTACTAGTCAGTAACCAGCTAGAGAAAGGAAGAGGCCTATGGACTTAGGAATTAAAGGAAAAGTGGCTCTGGTGACAGGAGGAAATAAGGGGATTGGGAAGGCAAGCGCTATCGAAATGGCCAAGGAAGGCTGTAACTTGGTAATTACAGGGAGAAACGAGGCCGATTTAGCGGCAACGGATAAGGAGCTTCAGGCCGTGGGAGTCAAGACTTTGGCTGTGGCTGCCGACATGGAAAAGGCCGAAGAGGTTGAGAGGCTCGTTTCAAAGGCCTTCGAAGTCTTTGGCCAGGTAGACATCCTTTTCAATAACGCAGGCCATTCTCACGCCACGACGCCAATCGATGCCACGGATGAGGAATGGAGGTCGCAATTGGACATCCACGTCATGGCCTGTGTGAGAACCTGCCGGCTGATAATTCCGAAAATGCGGGAACAGAAGTGGGGACGAATCATCAATATGAGCTCCATGTACGGAATCGCCCCGGGAAGCGGGGTTGCTGACTATAACGCGGCCAAGGCTGCGGTACTCAACTACACCCGTTCTATCGCCATGTATTACTCCAAGGACGGTATTTGTGCCAATGCCATCTGCCCGGGATTGATACATACTGAAATATGGGACAGATTTGCTGATAATCTTGGTGCGGGGTTGGGTAAGACAAGGGAGGAAATCCTCCGCTCTGCTGCGGCCCAGGCTAGCTCCATCAAGCGTTATGCCAGACCAGAGGAGGTCGGCAAGGTGGTCGCATTCCTGGCCTCGGAATCTGCCAGTTATATCACCGGCTGCGCCATTCAGGTCGATGGAGG
>DAOVAK010000064.1 GCA_030671095.1 Deltaproteobacteria bacterium
GGGAGGTCTTGATCAAGACCATTGAGGAGGCCGTAAAGGCCGCCGCCAGGAAGAAACTAGGCCAGAATTATGAGCTGGAAGTCAGTTTTAACGAAGAGATGGGGGAGATCGAGATCTTCGAATTCAAAGAAGTTGTGGAAAAGGTTGCGAACGAGAACATGGAAATCTCCCTGGAAGAGGCGAAGGAGATTGATCCCGAGTCCGAACTTGGGGACAGCCTTGGCATCAAGATGGATACTGACGTCCTTGGAAGAATAGCGGCACAGTCCGCCAAGCAGGTCATCATGCAGCGTCTGAGGGAGGCGGAAAGGGACATTGTCTACGATGACTACAAGGACAGGCGCGGTGAGATCATCCACGGCATTGCCCAGCGATTTGACAAAGGTGCAATCGTCGTCAATCTTGGTCGTACCGAGGCAGAGCTGCCTGTAAAAGAGCAAATTCCCAAAGAGTCCTATAAGCAGGGTGATCGTGTCAGGGCCTATATCCTGGATGTGAAACAATTCAGTCGAGGACCCCAGATCGTTCTGTCGCGTACCCATCCCAATTTCCTCTCTGCGCTCTTCGAAAATGAGGTGCCAGAGATTTCTGAAAGGATCGTGACGGTTATCCAGGTTGCAAGAGAGCCTGGGAGCAGGGCAAAGATCGCAGTGAGCTCCAAGGATGGTGATGTGGACCCCGTTGGCGCATGCGTGGGAATGAAGGGCTCCAGGGTACAGGCCGTTGTCCAAGAACTGCGGGGAGAGAAGATAGATATCGTCACCTGGGATCCCGACCCGGCCAAGTTCATCTGCAATGCCCTTGCACCTGCAGAGATTGTGAGGGTTATTGTGGATGAGACCAATCAGACGATGGAGGTGGTGGTCCCAGATGACCAGCTATCCCTTGCGATTGGCAAGAGGGGACAGAACGTCCGATTGGCTTCAAAATTGTCCGGGTGGAATCTGGATGTGACGAGCGAGACAAATTACAACGCCGCCTTGAAGGAGGCCTATAACTCGCTGCTTCAGCTGGATGGGGTGGGAGAAGCGACCGCCTCAAACCTTTACCAAGAGGGTTTCAGATCCATGGAAGAAGTGGCAGAGGCCTCTGTTTCTGAGCTCATGCAGGTGGGTGGAATCGGCGAGGAAAAGGCAGGAAAAATCATTGAGAGTGCTATACAGGGCATGAAGGCGAAAAAAGCTGATGAAAGGGCAGAAAAAGAGGCTCAAGGGGAAGATGAATTGAAGGAGGTTACGGCCGATGGGGAAGGCTAAAGGCCATGTCCCGATAAGGACGTGCGTTTCATGCGGTGCAAAGCAAGGAAAGCGTGAACTTATCCGGCTGGTACTGAATGGAGGAGGTCAGGTAATCAGGGACGATCAAGGAAAGGTGCAAGGCAGGGGGGCGTACGTTTGCAAGCGTGAATCCTGCTGCGAGCAATTGACAAGAAACAGACGCCTCGGAAGGCGTTTCAGGACTGGGAAGGCCATAACCATCAGCCCAGATATGTGGGCAGAATAACTACGGGTGGACCCAAGGCAAATGATAAACGTTTACACGGAAATGGAAAATCTTGGTGTTGGGGGATTACATGGCTAAAGTCAGGGTCTATGAATTGGCCAAAGACCTTAGTATGGACAGCAAGCAGTTGGTGGAAAAGCTGAAAGCTGGAGGCATGAATATCAAGAACTATATGAGTACTCTGGACGAGGAAGCGACGACCAAGGCACGGGACATTGTTGCTGGTAGGGTTTCAGAGGTCATTGAAGAGAAAAGGATAAAGCCGAGGGTCATTCGCCGGCGCAAGAAGACGGTCAAGATTGAGCCAGAAAAACCGGCTGTGGAGCCTGTTGTGGAGCCAAGAGAGGTAGAGGTTGAAGTGGAAAAGCGGGCTCCGGTAGAGATGAAAAAGGCGACCGAACCCACCCCCCCAAAGGTTGAAGAGGAGATCAAAAAAGAGGAAGACACTTCCAAAGCGCCTCGGGTCTCGGAAAAGAAGATACAGGCTCCCGCAAAGCCCAAGCCTAAGAAAAAAGCGAAAAAGGGCAAGAAGAAGGTGGTCGATAAACCCGCCAAGATCATAAAGAGGCCAGAAGAGGGGCCTTTAAGGGAACTCATCGCCAAAGATCAGAAAAGAGAGCTGGAGGCTGAAGCGCCCGTCTCCACGCGGCGCGTGGTCGAGGAATTGCATGTTACACCAGAGGTGGAAAAGAAGGGGAAACCTGCCAGGAAAAAGAGAGATAAAAAGAGAGCCGAGAAGAAGGAAGTCGTTCCCAAGGGCACCGTTCGCCATCGGAAAATAGAGGTGTTCGAGCGAGCTGATCTTTATGAAGGCCGCAAGTTAGGGAAAAAAGGGCGAAGGGGCGCAAAAAAGCCAAAAGATGTGGCCAAGAAATTGAAGCAAACAGAAATCACCGTACCCAAGCCCATAAAGAGAAGAATCAAGGTCCCGGAACAAGTTACGGTGGGGGAAGTTGCCAAGGCCATGGGGATCAAGGGCGTTGAGGTTATCAAGATATTGATGAGCCTGGGCGCGCCTGCCAATATCAATCAATCCATAGATTTTGAAACCGCATCCGTGGTAGCAGATGAGTTCGGCTATGAGCTGGAGCTGGATCTTTTTGATGTGGAAGGCATCATCGCTGAAGTTGAAGACAAGGCTGAAGATCTGAGGCCAAGGCCTCCGGTGGTGACTATCATGGGCCATGTGGATCATGGAAAAACGTCTCTGCTCGATTATATAAGGCAATCCAATATCATCGGAGGCGAGTCGGGGGGTATTACGCAGCATATCGGAGCCTATTATGTGAAAATCGAGGGCAGAGATATCGTTTTTCTGGACACACCTGGACACGAGGCCTTCACGGCGATGCGGGCGAGAGGGGCAAAGGTGACTGACATCATTGTCCTGGTGGTTGCCGCGGATGACGGCGTCATGCCACAGACCGTAGAGGCGGTCAATCACGCCCGCGCTGCAAACATTCCGATCATTGTCGCAGCCAATAAGATCGACAAACCGGAAGCCAATATTGACAAGGTTACGAGAGAGTTGGCTGAATTGGAACTGGTACCAGAAGCATGGGGCGGGGAAACCATCTTTGGCCATATTTCGGCCAAGACGGGCGAGGGTGTTGAGGAGTTCTTAGAGCTCATTTTGTTGCAGGCGGAAGTCCTAGAATTGAAGGAGAATCCAGACAAGGCGGCGAGGGGTACTATTATAGAGGCAAAGCTGGATAAGAGCAGGGGGCCTATCGCCACGGTTCTTATCAAAAGCGGAACGCTCAAACAGGGTGACTATTTTATCTGTGGAGAGTACTACGGCAGGCTCAGGGCCATGCTCAACCATCGTGGCCGGCGGGTGAAATCCGCTGGGCCCTCAATTCCGGTGGAGATCTATGGCATTTCCGGCGTCCCCATGGCAGGAGATGAATTCATAGTCGTCGGGGATGAAAAGACGGCCAAACAGGTGATTGAGGTGCGCCAGGCCAAAGTCAGGACGGCTGGGGCGAGCAGGCGAGGTATCATCAGCCTTGATGACCTTTTTGACAAGATAAAAGAGGGTGAAATCAAGGAACTCAACCTTATTTTGAAGGCGGACGTGCAAGGCTCTATTGAGGCCCTTTCCGATTCCCTGTTCAAGTTGAGTACAGAAGAGGTGAAAGTCAAAATCATCCATTCCTCCACAGGTGGCATCACAGAAACGGATGTGATGCTCGCTTCTGCCTCTGGAGCAATCATTATCGGCTTTAATGTGCGTGCAAATCCGAGGGTCAGGGAGGTTGCTGCCAAGGAGGAGGTCGACATACGCTACTATGATGTCATTTACAACGTCACTAAGGATATTCAACTGGCCATGGTTGGACTCCTTGAGCCAGTTTATAGGGAGAATGTAATCGGCCGAGCGGATATAAAGGAGATATTTCATGTCCCAAGGGTGGGCACTGTGGCTGGCTGCTATGTGACGGATGGCCACATTGAGAGGAATGCCAATGCTCGACTCCTCAGAGACGAAGTGGTGGTTTTTGACGGCAAGATAGCGTCACTAAGACGTTTCAAGGATGATGTGAAGGAGGTCCAGTCAGGTTATGAGTGTGGGATCGGTCTGGAAAATTTTCAGGATATAAAACCAGGAGATGTTTTTGAAGTCTATAACCTGGTAGAGGAGGAAGCGGAGTTGTAAAAAATGGTCGTGGGGATTCTTAAAATAGACCTCCATTTACACGATAACCGTTCCCTGAAGGGCAAGAGGAAGATCGTAAAAAGCATGGTGGACAGAATCAAGTACAAGTTCAATGTTTCCGTCGCAGAAGTTGGCTCCAATGACAAATGGCAGAAGATTGAATTGGGGGTAAGCACCATTGGAAATGACAGGCGTCACATTGATGCCTCACTGAATAACATACGTGCTTTCGTGGATTCTCTGTATTTGGCGGAGGTTGTTGATTCAAAAATAGAAATTCTTAACATCTAAAAAAATAGACTCGGTGCGAGGCACGCCATGTTGGCAGGCAAGAGGGCAGTTCGGGTTGGTGATCAGCTCTTGCGAGAGATCGCCGATTTGTTGGTAAAAAAGGTTAAAGATCCGAGAATAAAAGGCGCCACTTTGACAGGCGTCCGTCTCAGCGATGATCTAAGACATGCCAGGGTTTATTATAGTGTAATGGGGAATAAGGAGGATTTTGAGAGGACTCAAGCGGGCCTGGATAGCGCGAAGGGATTTATAAAAAAAGAGGTAGGTCATAGGATGGACCTGAAATATATGCCTGACATTATATTCAAGCATGACCCCTCCCTGGAAAAGGGCGACCATATGGAAAGACTTTTTGAGAAACTAAAGGTAGAAAACTCAGACGATGCCCCTGAATAGATTGATACATGGGAAATTCCTGTGATGGCATAATCCTGATTGATAAACAAGAGGGAAAGACCTCTTTTGACGTGGTAAAGGCGATCAGGCGCCTTCTGAAGATCAAAAAGGTCGGTCATGCCGGTACACTGGATCCCTTTGCCACAGGATTATTGATCATTTTGTTGGGTCAGGGAACGAAGCTCTCCAATTACCTCATGGCCGGGGACAAGGCGTATCAAGCCACCATGAGATTAGGCGTTGAAACAGATACGCAGGATCTGACCGGACGTGTTGTAAAGAGGTGCTTGGTGCCTGAATTTGAGCCAGAATCCATCGGGAAAGTTGCCCTGAGATTCGTGGGAGAGATCGAACAGGTCCCCCCCCTCTTTTCTGCCGTCAATTACAGGGGCAAACGGGCGTATGAGCTCGCACGAAAAGGGATCAAAATGGATTTGCAGAAAAGAAGGGTGAAAGTCCATTCCCTAGCAATCACTTCCGTTCACCTCCCTGATGTGACCATGGAGGTCACTTGTTCCAGGGGCACTTATGTGAGGAGCCTTGCAGCAGATCTGGGAAAAGAGCTGGGACCTGGAGCCCATCTCAAGTCCCTGAGAAGATTGTGCAGCGGGCCTTTCAGTGTTAAAGACGCCCTGAGCCTAGAAAACGTGGAGCATCTATCCCGGGATCGGCTCGTCCCACAGAGAATCATTCCCCTGCACGAAGCCTTGCCTGACATGAAGCAGGCAAAAGTGGACAGCAGAATGGCTCAGAGGATCAGAAATGGGCATCAACCTGGATGTGAGGAGGTTGCGATGGTGGATTTGCCCCGGTCTTTTGAAGGTTACATGAAGTTGGTCGAGGGAGAGGGGTTGGTGGCCATCGCCAAAGTGCACCCCTTATTAGAGAACAAAGCATTGTTAAAGATCATGAGGGTCTTCAACTGAGTCCAGATTGCTTTAAATCTTTAAACAGTTTGTTCATTCGTTCAAACATTAACCCATTTAGAAGGAGGACTAAAAAGTGGTTTTGACTCCAGAGGTCAAGAAAGAGATTGTTGATCAGTTTAAGCTCCATCAAAAGGACACAGGTTCCCCCGAAGTTCAGATCGCCCTTTTGAGCAAGCGAATAACTTATCTCACCGATCATTTCAAGATACACAAAAAGGACCACCACTCTCGGCGGGGTCTGCTAAAATTGGTGGGTCAAAGGAGAAGGCTCCTGAATTATTTAAAGAAGACAGAGGTAAAAAGATATAAAAATATCATCAAGGAACTGGGGATTAGAAAGTAGGCGTTACCCAGTAAACTCAGAACCACACACTGAGTACTAGGATACTCGTGAATTTCCAGAGATGGAGAAAGGATGAACAAGGAGATGATTAAGAGCAGTTCAATCGATATTAACGGTCAGACCCTAAACGTGGAAACCGGCCGTATCGCAAAGCAGGCGAGTGGCTCTGCCGTTGTGACACTAGGAGAAACGGTGGTCCTTGTGACCGCCGTGTCGACAGATGAGATTCGGGAAGGGATAGATTTTCTCCCTTTAACCGTGGAGTACCAGGAGATGTCCTATGCGGGGGGCAGAATTCCGAGGAATTATTTCCGTAGGGATATGGGAAGACCCAAGGAGAGGGAAACCCTTACTGCCCGACTCATGGATAGGCCTCTAAGACCTCTTTTTCCAGATCACTACGGCTATGAGACGCAGATAATCGCCAGCGTACTCTCCACAGACAAAGAAAATGAAGCGGACGTCCTTGCCATGCTGGGGGCATCGACGGCCCTTGAAGTATCGGATATTCCCTTTGACGGACCGATAGCCGGAGTCCGTGTCGGTAGAATAGACGGGAAGTTTATAGCCAATCCCACACTCAGTCAGCAGGCGGAGAGTGATATCAACATCATAGTGGCTGGAAACAGATCTGGTGTGGTGATGGTGGAAGGAGGCGCCCAATTTGTCTCGGAATCTGAAATGATCGAGGCGATTTTTTACGGGTATCAGGCCTTACAACCCATGCTGGAGATGCAGATAGAAATCAAGAGAGAGGTGGGAAAAGAGAAAAGGGCATTTTCTGCTCCCGCAAAAGACGGAGAATTGGAGACCAAGGCGATTGAATTGGCAACGCCTTTGCTCCAAGAGGTCATCACCACGGGCGACAAAAAATTACGCCAGAAGAAAAGGGATGACACCTTCGTCTCCGTGCTGGAAACCCTTTCCGAAGCGTATGAAGACAAGGAATCAGAGATTAGGGATATCATCTATGACCTGGAGAAAAGAATGGTACGCCAGATGATCCTGGAAGAGGGGCGGCGGATAGACGGGCGCCCCTTCACGGAAGTGAGACCCATCGAGTGTGTCGTCGGGGTGCTACCACGGGTTCATGGATCTGCGCTATTTACCAGGGGTGAGACCCAGGCTATGGTCTTGACCACCCTTGGAACGGAGATGGACGAACAGAGAATTGACACCATCTATGGTGACTTGTATCGAGGCTTCATATTTCACTACAATTTTCCACCTTACTCTGTGGGGGAGGCGAGAAGACTTACTGGCCCAGGAAGGAGAGAAATTGGACATGGTGCACTGGCTCGCCGGGCCCTCATTCCGGTTATGAGCAACAAGGATGATTTTCAATACTCTGCTCGGGTCGTCTCAGAAATCCTTGAATCCAACGGCTCCTCTTCCATGGCCAGCGTCTGTGGGGCATCTCTCTCACTGATGGACGCGGGAGTACCCATAAAAGATGCGGTTGCAGGCGTGGCTATGGGGCTTATCTCGGAGGGGGAGAAACTGGTCATCCTTACGGACATCATAGGGGATGAGGACCATTACGGGGACATGGATTTCAAAGTGGCTGGCACCCGTAATGGTATAACGGCGCTACAGATGGATATAAAAATCGATGGCATCACGAGAGAGGTCATGCAAAAAGCCCTTGAACAGGCAAGAGAGGCGAGGCTGTTTATTCTTGATGCGATGGATCAAACCATTTCCCAGCCGAGGAGCGAGATCTCTGAGTATGCACCTGTCATCACCACCATACAAATAAGACCTGAGAAAGTCAGAATCCTTATAGGCCCTGGGGGCAAGACCATTAAAGGGATCATCAATGCCAGCGAATCCAGAATTGATGTGGACGATGATGGCAAAGTGATCGTAGCAGCCGCGGATAGTGAAGGGGCAAAAATTGCCGTGGATATGATCAACAACATCATACAGGATGCAGAAGTGGGAAAGCTCTATATGGGCAAGGTGAGAAAGATCATGGATTTTGGCGCCTTTGTGGAAATTCTTCCTGGGACGGATGGGTTAGTTCATATCTCTCAACTGGACAAAAACCGAGTGAATAAGGTCACCGATATCCTCAAGGAAGGTGATGAGGTCCTGGTAAAGGTGCTGGAAGTGGACAGGAACGGAAGGATAAGCCTCTCCCGTAAAGCCGCTCTAGAGGAAAGCCCTGATAATGTATCATAAAACGGTTCTAGAGAACGGGGTCAAGATTCTCTCTGAAAAGATGGAGCATATCCGCTCCATTTCTCTCGGGATATGGGTGGGCGTGGGTTCCCGTGACGAGATGGAAAGGGAGAATGGGATTTCCCATTTTGTCGAACACATGATCTTCAAGGGCACAAGAAACCGGAACGGCCTGCAGATTGCCAAAGAACTGGATGCCATTGGAGGCTTTTCCAATGCCTTTACCGGCAAGGAGCATACCTGTTACCACTCAAAGGTTTTGGACAAACATCTTCCCACCCTGGCCGAAATCCTCTCTGATATCTTCCTTAATTCGATTTTTGACCCTCAGGACATGGATCGAGAGAGACAGGTCATCCTCCAAGAAATCGATATGATGGAGGATACGCCTGAAGACCGTATTCATGTGCTACTTAACCGTCTATGTTGGATTGACCATCCCCTCGGTATGTGTGTTCTCGGCACGGATGAGACCGTTTCCAACATAAGAAAAGAGACCATACTCAACTATATAAACAGGTTTTATACGCCAACCAGGATTATTATTACGGCTGCGGGGAACATTGAGCATGATGCCCTGGTAGCCCACTTTGAGCCCCTTTTTAAGTCTATTAAATCGGGCAACGAAGATCCTCCGAGGAGCATTCCCCATGTGCATTCTGACATCTCTTGTCAATGGAAAGACCTGGAACAGGTCCACATATGCCTGGGGGGAAAGGCGGCAAATTTGTCAAGCGATGTGAGATTCGCTGCCGCTGTCCTAAATACAATCCTTGGCGGCAACATGAGTTCCCGTCTCTTTCAGGAGATTCGGGAAAAGAGAGGTCTTGCTTATTCTCTCTACTCTTTTCTTTCTGCTTACATGGATACGGGCCTTATGGGTGTCTATGTGGGCACGGAGCCCTCACAAGTGAATCAAGTGCTTGAGATTGTCAATAGGGAAATAAGGAAGATCAGGGATGGGGAAGTCTCCAAAGCTGATCTATCGGCAGCCCGTGAGCATCTCATGGGGGGAGTTCTGCTTGGGGCTGAGAACACGGATGTCAGAATGATGCGTCTTGCCAAGAACGATTACGTTTTTGGAAAATATGTGAGTTATGACGAACTCGTGGCCAAGTTGCAAGAGGTTACGGTTGATCAAGTGGTTGCCGTTGCATTAGACACCTTTCAGAACGATGAAGTCTCATTGGTCACCCTTGGCCAAACAAAAAAAGAAGACCTTGATTTGGCTTGCCTTCAGTTCAATTAGTGGCCAGCCCTGCCACCTCCCTTTTTTCCGCCTC
>DAOVAK010000825.1 GCA_030671095.1 Deltaproteobacteria bacterium
ATCACTATTCCCACTTTAAACTTTAGGCACTTTAGTTCACTTTAGGCACTTCAAGAAATGCTACAATAGTGATGAAATAATGAAGTCATCTCAAATTCCCCATGAAACTCCTATGGAAGGGCCCCTTGCTCCCAGGCAGTCGCGTTTGCAGGAGTCCTGGCGGCTTCTCAAGGGAAACAACCTCGCTCTTGTTGGTTTTATCATCTTTGTCCTCTTCTTCTTTACAGCCCTTGCAGGGCTAAGGCTCACTTCTGGTACCAGGCCCGTCTTTGATCCTGCCATGGTCAGGCTCCAGGAAAAACTGCGACCTCCGCTCTCCAGACCCAATATAGAGACCTTGCGCCCAGAAGAAATACCCAGACTGGGGGTCTATTTATTTGGAACCGATGATCTGGGGCGAGATGTCTTTGCGAGGATGCTACAGGGCGCCTGGGTATCTCTAACCGTTGGATTTGTGGCTGTTGGGATCTCCGTACTTATCGGCATACTTATGGGGGGGATATCAGGTTATTTTGGGCAAAACCTTGTGAAGGTGGATCATATTCTAGGGACCATCGTCTTGCTTTCGGGTTGGGCTCTGATTGCTCTTCGGGTGAGGCTTTTGGGAGCCACCTTAGTTCTTGGGCTTGTTTGGAGCTGCATCTTTTTCGTCTTGTGGAAAAAATCATGGAAAAGATTAAACCTGCCAAAATGGATGCGAATACTTTACAAAGAGACCATTTCTATTGACACCTTGATCATGCGATTGGTAGACATCATGCTTTGCTTCCCAAGCTTTTTCCTTATACTCACCGTGGTGGCGCTACTCCCAGCAAGCATATATAACATCATGATTGTTATCGGACTGACGAGCTGGATGGGCGCTACGCGCTTTGTCCGTGCTGAATTCCTCTCGTTAAGGGAACAGGACTTTGTAACAGCTGCCCGTGCCCTCGGCGTTGGCAGATGGCGGATCATATTTCGCCACATGATTCCCAATGCCATTGCACCAGTTCTGGTCTCTGCCACCATTGGTATTGCCATGGCTATCTTGACGGAAGCCGGATTAAGTTTCCTTGGCTTCGGGGTTCCACCACCCCACGCCACCTGGGGGAACATCCTATCAGATGGTAAGCGCTTTATATTCGATGCCCCTTGGCTGACCTTTGTTCCTGGGTTCGCTATCCTGATAGTGGTGCTCTCCTTTAATCTATTTGGTGAGGGACTAAGGGATATCTTGAATCCTAAACTGCGGGAGAGATACTGATGCTCTCCGTTCAAGACCTAAAGGTTTATTTCATCGGCAATGAGAGGGTCGCTCGCGCCCTGGATGGAGTGAGTTATGAAGTTGGCAGAGGCGAGACAGTCTGTCTTGTTGGAGAGTCAGGCTGTGGGAAGACCGTGTCAGCCTTGACTATCTTGGGGATTATCCCACAACCACCCGGTAAGATAATGGGGGGCAAGGTCCTGTTCAACAATCAAAACCTCTTGGATCTGACTGAAAAGAAGATGCAGGAGATCCGAGGAAATCATATAGCCATAGTCTTCCAGGAACCCATGACCTCTCTTAATCC
>DAOVAK010000376.1 GCA_030671095.1 Deltaproteobacteria bacterium
TGATAGTAACCCGGCGGGGAGTAAATGAAAGGACCTGCTCCTATGACGGCCACATTGGTGAAGAGTACGCCCAGAGAAATGGTGACGATCGTTGCATACTCCGTTCTCCTTTCCACGGAGCCTTGAAACATCGGTTTGATCAACAACCCTTGAACCACCATTCCAAGGAGAAATACCCCAACCATGGAAAGGAGAACACCCAGATACCAATACTCAACCCCTAAGAAATGGGTGATTATGATATATTGCAAGTAGCCCCCTATCATGTAGAACTCGCCCATGGACCAGTTGATGATCCTCATGATGCCGTAGATGAACGTGATACCCATGGCCATCAAAGAGTAGATCAAGCCGATGACTACCCCCGATATGATGTATTGTGAGAGAAGTGTCGAGTCGATTGTGACCACCCCATTTCAAGAAAGAGATTTCGAATTATATCATCTGAAGATCAAAGAACGAAGGGGATGGAATGGCCTTTATCGTGCCTTCCCATCCCCCTCATTCAATCATCTCCCCTTCTTTAGGACGTTGGGTGCCCGTCCTCACAGTTCCTTAAGACTAAGGAGAAGCAATCTCCCCGGTTTTCATGATCGGAGGCCAGAGGATTGTGGACTCCTCAATAGGTTGGTTGGCCTTGGTATACTGAACGATCTGCAGAGGGGATGTGTGGTTATGCCATTTGGCACCTGCTGAACGCTCAAAGTCAACAACATCACCCTTTGCCCAAAACACATAGACCCAGTCTTCCAAGGATTTGATCAGATCCTTGGGAGCATCGGACTGAGCCAAATTGATCGCCTGGGCCAGTAATACGATTTGTCCGAAACCGTTGTAAGCCATGTAGGTCGGTATCTCGCCGTATTCTTTCTCAAACCTTGGCTTTAGCCATTCGCCGAGACGCGATAAGCCCATCTTGGGATGGTAGTAATTGATAAACATCATGTATTGACCCATTTTCCCAAGGTTTTTCCAGAATTCGGGTCTTGCCGGCCAGTCATGTGCACCCATCATTGGAACCTGTGGGAAGAGCCCGATATCGTATGCCTGTTTGGCAATACGATAGGCTGGGTCGCCGACACCGATGTTCATCAGGATATCGGGCTTCCATGCCTTCAGCTTCAAGAGCTGGGGAGTCAAGTCAGCAACCTTTCTGTCAAAAATCATACCGTTTATCTCAACATCTTTTAGCCCACGTTCTTCTTTTATCTGTTTGGTTCCCTCAAAGAGTCCAACTCCGTAATCCGTGTTTTCAGCCAATATCGCGATCCGCTTCCATCCCTGACTCGTGATAAAATCCGTCCAGGTAGATGCCCTGTCATAATCAATGACGTGGGTCTTAAATGTGGTTACTTGATGCTTCTTGGTGATGATTGAAGCAGAAGCTCCCGTGGAAAAGGTTGGGATTCCATATTCCGCTCCTACATCGACGAGAGCAGTGCATACGGAACTGTGGTACTGCCCCATCACTGCTATCACTTTGTCCTTTGTTGCCAATTTCCTGAAGGCGGCAACACCTTTTTCCGGGGTTCCTGAATCATCCTCTATTTCCAGTTCGACCGGCCTCCCCCCGAGTACGCCCCCCATCTCCTCATTGACATACTTGGCTCCGAACTTTGCCCCCCTACTTATCAATTGTCCAGCTGTTGGGTCGCCTGGAGGTGAAAGAGGAGTTATCACTCCAATCTTCACGGGTTTTTTGGCAGCTGCTTGGCTTGTTAAAGGATTATGAGTCCACACCAAAAGGAATACTGCGATCAGTAAAATTACGATAGAACCAGTTTTCGATTTCATAACACACCCTCCCTTTTGAACATAATCTCTTTTCTACCTCCTTACTTTTTCATCTTTCCCCTTGTCCCATGTATCACCCCCCTTCGATTTTCCCAGCAAACATGCTGAAGGGATTAAAGAAGCTTTAGCACAAATGTGCCAATTGGACGGCGAATTCAGCTACGAAAGTATCATCCCTCCCTCAGGTATTCCTCTATCTCTTCCTTGGTCATATCTCCCAGTCCCAATTTTTCCAAGGTTATTCCTTCACTCCGGTAATCAGCCCCATTCAGGACCGATGCCAGGTGGATTACGGCATCAACGGTGGGAGTCGGCACGTTGAAAAGCTTGCCAATGGATGATATCAAGACGAGTCCATACGGCACATCTTCGGTTATGAACCTGCTCGTTAATTCAGATGGTGCAATTGTACCCCTATAAACCAAATTACTCGTGACAATCTCGTTGAGATCTCCGGTTTTTTCGCTGTACCGCCCTCCGTAATACTCCTCGAAGAGCTGCTCTATCGTGGGGAGGTCCATGCCCAATGATTTTCCAACCTCCAGCTTTTCTTCATCCACGCTCTTTACGACGTTGGTAATCGATTTGGTGTGTCCCTCCCAGTAGAACTTGAAGTCCAGGTTGGACTCAATTCTTCCCGCATTTAACACCATGGGCCCGGTGTGGAGCTGGTGATTAAAATTGCTGAGCGTGGTCGCTAACGAATTCTTTTCCGGTTTATATCCCTTGTACATTGTCTTGAGAGAATCAACCACCTTCTCCGCATTTTTCGCAGGCATCGTTGATACCTGCATTTCGTGCTTAACCCCTGCTATATCTATCTGTGCAGGGCCGATGAGCTTACAGAGATATAACAGACAAGCCATCCCAGCGAGGATAACCTTCTTCTCCATTCCTTTCTCTTTCAACCGGTTGTACCACCTGATCGTTGCGCCGTTGTCCGGGGCAAACAGGATTATCTGGCCTTCCTCCAAGTATGGTAAACATTCATTAACCATATGATCTTGGGCAAATGCCGGAACGGGTATTATGATAACATCCGCCCCCTTAACCACTGCTTGTATGTCTGTTGAAACCGTATCTATTTTCGCGAATCCAGATCGATCCCCGAATGCCTCTATTCCCCCCTTTGCTTGAATTGGCTCAATATTCCGCTTGAACTGGGGGGCTTCATAGAGTCTCACCTCAAATCCGTCCATGAGCAAGTGGGCACAAAAAGCATGTCCTCCATTACCAGCTCCCAGGACCGCCACTTTCCTTATCATATTCCCCGTCTCCTCTCCCAAGAATCCGTAATCAGTTGGATTTTCAAGATTTTTGAATCGGCTCCTTTATACTACTTTCCTGTGGTCATGTCAATTGATTTATGGAAGTCATCCTCAGGGATTTGACGACCAGGCAAGACGAAAAGGTGGTAAAGCGCTGAACCAGGTTAACCGAAGACTATCCCGTGCTTCTTTCTCTTGTCAAGGATAATCCGGACCCCTGCAATGTAACATTGCGGAAGGTCGCGGGGGATCCGTGGAAAAACCGACAACCTCGCTTACTCTCTCTCGGTTTGCAAAAGGGTAATGGCCGCGATGACCGAGATTCCCCCGATGATTTGGGGGAACAACAGGCGTTCTCCTAGGAGAAAATAGGCGACCACCCCGGCAACAATAGGCTCCAGGGTGCTGGTGATACTTGCCCGGGTTGCCCTGATATATTTTATCCCCTGGAAGAAGAGGCCGAAGGGGATAACGGTCCCCACGATGACCACATAGAGGAAATAGGGCCACTTCGTTAGGGAGAGGCCTCGCTGCGAAATCTCCCAAGGGGTGATAAAGAGGGCCCAAAAGAGGGCGCTAAAGCCAAAGGCGTAAACCACCATGGTCCAAGGGCTACACCGTTTCAACCCCCATTCCCCATATAAGGTGTAAAAGGCGAAAAAGAGGGCCGCTGTGAGGCCACAGATCAATCCGACGGTATTCAATCTCAGGAGTTCGAGGTTATACCCTCCCACCATCAAAAAACACCCCAGGAAGGCTAGAGCCAGAGAGGTAACCTTAATCCAGGTCAACCCCTCCCCTTGAAAGCAGACGGCGAAGATGGCGATGAGGATGATCCCCGTATATTGGAGAAGGACGGCAGTGGCAACATTTGTTTTGCTGACAGTGTAGAAAAACATGAAACTAACCATGGCCAT
>DAOVAK010000416.1 GCA_030671095.1 Deltaproteobacteria bacterium
TCCTTCTCATACACAATCACTACGGCTTGCAGTGGTATCAGCAGCAGTATTTCTCTGACTATAAGCACGAGAAGGCGGTCGGTGAGTTCAGTAACTCTTACATGATCTCCGAGATTGCGCTGGAGCGTATCGCTCGTGACCTGCCCGGTGTACGGTTGTCGATGCTGCTGCGCAATCCGGTGGAGCGGGCATACCTCCACCGGGCGCACGACCACTATAAAATCGTCAGCCGTAAACCGGTAGATTCCCCACCGGAAAGCGGCGATAGCGTGGACGACTGGAATGGGTTTATAATAGAGAAGTTCGTCAAGGTGCCCCTTGAGGTTGCGATGCATCCCAACGGGTGGGGCTGGTGCCGCCAGTATCTCGAGCCCGGATTGTATGCGGCCTGTCTCAGGCGCATTCAGGACCGGTTCCCCGCCGGGCAGGTAAAATCATGCTGCACGAGGACCTTTGCGCCGACCCGGAAGGGTTTATCCGGGAATACTTCCACTGGCTGGTTGTGAAACCGGATTTTAAGTCGCCCTGCCTGCGCAGCGACGTTAATCCCGACACTCCTGAGACGGACGCGAGCAGGATGTCGCCTGACCTGCGTGATTTCCTGCGCGGATTCTATCGTGAATATACGGCTGAACTCCAGCGGATGCTGGGGCGCGACCTGTCGTACTGGCAATAGGCTATAGATATGAAACTGCCCTTATCGGGTAGACCCCAGAAATTAGCTTATGGCTTCGGTGGCATAGGCGGCACCGGTTATTACCAGCTAATCACCGCGTTCCTGATATTTTTCCTCGTCGAAGTGGTTCACCTCGATATACTGCTGGCTACCGTGTCATATGCCGTTGCTTTCGGGCTGTGGAACGCGATAAATGACCCCATGATAGGGGTCCTTTCGGACAGGACACGTACCAGGTTGGGGCGAAGGAAACCGTGGATTCTGGTAGGTTCCCTGTTGTCGCTCCTGTTCTATTTCCTTCTCTGGAGCCCCCCGGTTGGCGGAACAGCCTTGGATGACCCCCGCAACATCGGCGTATTTCTTTTTGTGACCTTTGCCCTGGTAGGCTGGTCGTGGGCCTGGAGCATGTGCAATGTTCCCTGGGCTTCGCTGATGCCCGAGCTGTGGCAGGGTGTAAAGGACAGGAGCGAGGTGGTTATTTACCGTGAGTTGTTTGCGGTAATAGGCGCCACACTTGCCATTGTGATATTTCCCCTGGTTGTGGTGTTTTTATCCTCTGTCCCCGTGGGGATTACTACTGCCGACCTGCCCGATGGTATGGTAGGGACGCTGTACAGAGAGGAACTGAGGGCTGCCGGAGGTGAGGAGCCCTATACGTGGTCTCTGGGTAATGAGACTGTGCTCCCCGCTGGTTTGACCCTGGACAGCGATGGGGAAATACGGGGCACCCCTGAGGTTGCGGGCAATTACACCGTCACTGTGGAAGTTACTGATGCCGGAACTGACGGGACCAGCTGGGAAGTGGGCATCTGTATAAAAACGGAGGAAACGCCGCTTGCTATCGCCACCGGGAGCCTGTACGACGGCAGAGCCGGTAAGGAATACGCGGTACAGTTGAAGGCTGTGGGAGGTGTGCCTCCCTACACCTGGACGTGCGTGGAAAAGGAAGATGAGTGTTTGCCCTATGGAACCGAATTGGACACCGAAACAGGAAATATATCGGGAGTACCTGCCGAGGAGGCGGAATTCCAGTTCACGGTAAAGGTTACGGATAGTGCCAAAAGCGAGGTCAGCAGGCAGTTCAGCATAGATGTGGCGTCATCACGTGAAAAAGGCTCATTCAGCGGCTGGATGTGGGCCGCGCTGATAGTCGGGACCATATTCACGGTTTCGTTTATTACCACAACGCTGTCGGCGAGGGAGCGGAAGGACTTCATGCTGGACAAGCCCTGGGCGGTGGTTAAATCGATAAAAACGACTTTGTTCGATAAGACGTTTTTGAAATTCGTGGTAATGGACCTGATGATTACGTCTTCCTTTAACTGGCTTTCGGCGATGATGCCCTTCTTTGCCCTCCACAGCCTGGGTTTGGGACTGGCTGATGTCCCCATCATATTCGCCCCCGCTATGATCGGGATTTTCGCCTCCTTCGTTTTCTGGAGAAAACTGTACATACGCTTTGGCCCCAAACCGACTCTGGCTGCTTCTGCGATAATGCTTCCCATAGTCTTTATGCCCGTGCTGTTCGTACAGACAGCCTGGCAGGGCTCGATATGGGCGTTCTTTGTCGGGGTTTCCATCGCAGGGCTTCAGTTGTCCAGGGGGATTATGGGCGCCGACCTTGTGGACGCCGATGAGTTCAGGACGGGTGCCAGGAGAGAGGGTTCGTACTACGGGGTGCTCGGCGCCATGATGAAGTTATCTTTCGTTATTATCGCGGTGAGCACGTGGCTCACGCTCAGCGTAGTCATAGGTTACGTCCCCGGCGAGCCCAAGCCTGAGTTCATGGATATGGGAATCAGAATAGCCTACGTCGCATTCATGACCCTTTACTCACTCACACTGCTGGTTACTCTGAGGTTCTACCCTCTGGGTAAGGAGAGGGTTGCAGAAATAAGCGCCCGGATCCAGAAGATGAGGGCGGCGAAGGTAAAGGAACTCGAAGAGAAAGGCTGGAGTTCGGAGGACGAATAAAGCATAACTAATGGCAGGCGTAGTGGAACGGTAATAGTTGTATCGGCGTTTAATCGGTGAATTGGTTCATATACATAGGTGACACTCATCCGCAGCCCGGCGTGTGCGCAACGGGGATATCATCCGCAGTCACCAAACCGTTTTCGTTGCCACAACTGATGGTCGCCGTGCACGGAATAAGCAGAGATATTAACGCAGCAGCCAATATTCTCATGATACCTCCGTGTCATATACGCCGATATTACGTAACAATCGCACATACTATCATATCGAGGCTAAGAACGAAAGTATTTCTAGTGAGTTTATAAAGGAATTTCATTAGTGCGACAAAAATCGTTCTTTTGCCATAGCTTCAATACGTTCCCGGCAAGCAGACCTTCTATTTCTTGCTTAGTAAGTGGCTCATATCCTTGTGCTTCAAAGTCTTTGTTGAGTCCTTCTTTTATATAGGAAACCTCTCGTTGCAACAAGCTACAATACTCATCGACGTTCTCACCAACATAGTCTGAGCCGTAGAATACCCGATCAAGAACCCTATACTCTCTGGCCATACTGAGACTTCTTGATAACGAAAGGCGTCTTCCATAGCCGATATATGGATCAATAAACATAGCAATATCAGTATAAACATTTGGTGAACGGGCCATGATACACAATAGCTCTTCGGTCCACGGGTAGCCCATGTGTTCTACGTTAAATCTGAGCTCAGGAAAATCTATGGTTAAGTCGTCCAGGAGCGTGATCTGGCAATACTTCAACGGACAGAACGACGGCGAACCGAATTGAGCAGAATGATGAAAGTAGATAGGTATGTGCAATTCAATCGCTTTCTCATAGAATGGATATATTCTTCTGTCGTTTGAATAATAACGCCCATAAGGCGGTGTCAGCAATAGCCCTTTTAGACCATCGACTGTCACCGCTTCTTCTAACTCTTTTAACTCTGATTTGTTTAAATGATCCTACTGATCCAGCGGTTCAGCTGCGGCAAATGATATAATCCTTGCTGGAGCTCATCTTTGTATATCAGCTGAAAGTGCATTTGAGACTAACCACGCCCACATGA
>DAOVAK010000184.1 GCA_030671095.1 Deltaproteobacteria bacterium
ACTGGGCTGGAACCACCAACCTCAGGGAACTGGCTTATGTTTGTAAGAATGCTACTGTCGTTGTTTCAACCGACAGTGGTCCGATGCACCTGGCCGCAGTTTTCGGGACTCCAGTAGTGGCACTTTTCGGCCCTACTGCGCCCTGGCGCACCGGGCCTTATGGTGCGGCCCATAAGGTGCTGAGGGTAGACCGTGACTGCAGCCCCTGTTTCGAGAAAAGTTGTGATACTGTGGAGTGCATGACAGCACTCAAGGTGGAGGATGTTTTCCAAGCTGTGGTTGAACAAGTGAATAAGGAGTAGACGATGGCTATTAGTAAAGAGTTATTGGACATTTTAGCCTGTCCAAAATGCAAGGGAGAGATTCATTTGAATGAACCAGAGGATGGTTTAATCTGTGATCAGTGCAAACTTCTCTATGAGATAAAGGATGATATTCCCATCATGCTTATTGATGAGGCCAAGCCTTTATCTTAGTTTTGCCTTGGGCTTATAGGAAATAAGCTGGCCGTAATATGACGAAAACTGTTGAATCTAAAGCAGTATTGTGATCCCGTGAAAATCGCTCTAGTCAGGAAAGATTTCTCGCCAAAAGGAGGTGGCGGAGAAAGGTATTCCGTGGACTTGGCCCGAGCTTTAAGAGATTTTGGCCATGAAGTCCATGTTTTCGCCCACCGCTACGAACCGCTGAAAGGACTTTCTTTTCATACCGTGGCGGTGCCGCTTAAACCCTTTGGTCTGCAAAACTGGATATTTGCCAAAAACGTTCGACTTGCCTTGAGCAGGAACGAGTTTGACATTGTTAACGGTCTTTCGCAGATATATCCACAGGACATCTACCGCTTGGGTGATGGAATCCACAAACACTGGCTAACTGTCCGCCGTTCTACGATTTTCAGCCATCTTTGGGACAAGGTTTCTCCAAGACATCGTTTATTGCTCCACCTAGAAAAAAAGATATTTTCTCCTGGAAATTATAAACGTATTATCGCCAACTCTGAGCTCTGCAAGCAACACGCTATAAACTATTATCAAGTTCCCCCTCAACTCGTCGACGTGATCTTCTGCGGGGTTGATTTCGCCATTTTCAATAGTTCAGTTCGCAATGAAGGCGCTCAACTTCGCACGTCTCTAGAGATTGGCAGAGAGGCGATTGTTGTTTTATTTGTCGGAACGAATTATGCGCGGAAAGGTTTGGATACACTCCTTCAGGCCATATCTCGGCTTAAATACAAAGAAAAATACAGATTGCTGGTTGTTGGCAAAGGCAATATCCCTCGATACGAAAGGTTAGCGCAAAGACTCGGCTTGCAGGAGATCACCATTTTCTGCGGTTTTCAGGAACAAATGCCACCTTTCTACGGGGCGGCGGACATCTTTGTGCTGCCATCTTATTATGATCCTTTTGGCAATGTGTGTCTCGAAGCCATGGCTTGTGGTCTTCCTGTTATTACAACGCGAGAAACTGGAGTAAGTGAGTTGATGGCCCACGGCAGATCAGGTTTTGTCATGGATCACCCCGAGAATATACCCGCCCTGGCCAACTGGCTAGAGGCTCTTGAAGATCCAGAGCTGCGCAGATCGATGGGCGCTGAAGCGCAGGAGCAGGCGGCGTTTCTGACCATCGAGAGAAATGTGAAGCGTACCATTCTCGCATATGAGAGAGTACTCGAGGATAAGACATAGCGAATGGAAATCCAAGTGGTCCAGCAAGGAAACCTCTTTGTCAACAAGGATTTCTCAGAATTCCTCGATGCCTCAGGTTTGGACTCCTTCGATGACTTTATGCGGTTGGAAGGGATGGTAGTCAAAAGTGCTGTTAGAGAGCGGTCAACTCAACGTTTAGAATTGGAAGGTGTCACTGTATATATCAAAAAGCATTTCTTCCCGGGGATCCGCGAAATCCTAAAGAATTTTCTTCGTTTCAGATTTCCTCTAGGAGCATTGAACGAATGGCGGGCACTTTTGGCATTTCACGCTCACAATATTCCCACCATGACTCCCATTTGTGCTGGCAGAAAACCTCTTCTTTGGAAGATCGAAAAGGAATCGTTTCTTCTTACCGATGATTTGGGTGAAGCTAGTCGTCTGGACGATTTTCTCAAGGTAAACGCCCCTATACCCTGTCGAGGTGAAGTGCTTGAGACAAAAAAGAGAATCCTCGAAAACCTGGCGGACATTACCCGGAGAATGCACAGTGCCGGCATAAACCACAGGGACTATTATCTCTGTCACATTCTCATGGACAACACAGAAAGACTCTATGTCATCGATCTTCACCGCGTCAATGTTCGTGATAAGGTTGGTAAGAGGTGGAAGGTAAAAGATCTGGCCGCTTTGCTCTTTTCGTCCCTTGAAGTGCCAGTTACCCATGGGCAAAGGCTGGCCTTTTACAAACGTTACATGCAGATAAACCGACTCTCAGCCGATGACAAGACTCTAATCCGGCTTATTGTCAAAAAATGCAATAAAATAGCTCGACACACAGAAAAGATGTACAGAAAACGGTGAGAAAAAGTTGAAGATCTCCGGATTCACAATTGCGTCCAACACCATCAGGTTTGATTACCCGGTTGTTGAAAGCATCAAATCCATCCTGCCGATTGTGGATGAATTCATAGTCAATGTTGGTCCCGACGAAGATGGCACGCTTAGCCTCATTAAGTCAATAGGAGACCCCAAGATCAAGATTATTCGTAGTCAATGGAATCCAAATCTAGACACGGGCGGCTATCTATTCGCTCAACAGACCAATATTGCCCTTTTCAACTGTACTGGGCGCTGGGCATTCTATCTGCAGGCAGATGAAGTCGTTCATGAAGAAGACCTCGCCCTGATTATGGAATATGCGGACAAGTATCAAGAGGATGATCGGGTGGAAGGGTTAGCCTTCTGGCATTTGGATTTCTGGGGAGATTACAATACGATACTAAACGTTTATCCTTACAGGGGCCAGCGGAGATGTCGGCTCATAAAACCCCATCGTTTTGTGTTGTCACGGGGAGATGCTGCTGGATTCACTGTGCACCCGAAGTATAAGGAAAAAGGTCGGAGAATCCGGGTTGTCGACACAGGAGCGCGACTGTTTCATTACGGCTATGTACGGTTGGAAGAAGTTCTGCAAGAGAAGTGGGAAAGCGTGCGGAAATTTCATAGTGAGAGACGTTTCGACAATCACAGCGTGGATTTTTATGACCTCTTCCCGAGACAATTTGCGGCGAGCTATGAAGGAACCCATCCCAAAGTCATGGCTGATAGAATAGGAAATCATCCAGTTGCTTTGGATCTGTCTTCCTCCTCGTGGCGGACTACCTTGACAAGGGAAGAAAGGTGGCTGCTGCTGAAGACACTATTCATCACCAGGGTTACTGACAGATTTTCAGGCAGGGGAAGCTACACGTTGTTAAAGCGGTGATGAGTGTTCTAGCCCGGATATTTCATGAATTGAGACTGTTCAATAATTCAGTCCCAAGATGCTTTAAAGCCTTGTCTTGTCTGGATCCCCGCCTACGCGGGGATGACGGGCGATCGCGTATTATCGTCATTCCCGCGAAAGCGGGAATCTAGGGCATAGACGGAGATTTACCCCGAAATTTCCGGGCTAGTGGAACGAGAAAAATGAAGGTTTCGGGATTTACTTTCATTCGGAACGCTGTTCGGCCTGATTATCCGGTGGTAGAGAGTATCTCGTCGATCTTGCCAATCGTTGATGAGTTTGTCGTCAACGTGGGGCCCGATGAGGACGGCACTCTGGATCTGATCCAATCTATTGATGATCCCAAGGTCAAGATCATTCAGAGCCAGTGGAATCCAAATATGAACAGGGGGGGCTTTATTTTCACCCAGCAGACCAACATCGCCCTGTTCAATTGTATGGGCAAGTGGGCATTTTGTCTTCAAGCGGATGAAGTTGTTCATGAAGAAGATCTGCCGATGATCGTTGCCTGTATGGATAAGTACCTGGATGATGATCGGGTGGAAGGCCTTACCCTGAGGCAACTGAACTTTTATGGTGATTACCAGACCATTATGAACGTCTACCCGTACAGGAACCGGAGACGATGCAGGATTGTGAAGCCCCACCGTTTTGCCTTATCTCGCGGAGATTCGGCCGGCTTTACGGTTTACCCGAAATTCAAAGAGAAGGGACACAGGATCCGCGTGGTTGAGACTGGAGCCAGGTTGTTTCATTACTGGAATGTGAAGTCGCAAAAGGCTTTCGAGGCGAAGCGTCAAGCTGCTCAGAGCTACTGGGGTGACAAATCTTTTCAGGACGAGGAGCTGGACTATTACCACTATTTTCCCAGGCAGTTTGTCACAGAGTATAAGGGAACACATCCAAAGGTCATGAGTAGGAGAATCAGTAAGCACCCAGTATCATTGGATCTCTCATCATCTTCCTGGCGGACCAAGTTGAGATTGGGAGAGAGGAGGCGGCTTTTGAAGACAAGGTTCGTCACCCACATTACAGATAGGTTCTCAGGAAGAGGAAGCTACAAGTTACTAAAGTATTAGGGATTATCCTCTTATGAACAGAAGTCCTGGAAAAATAACCCATACGGGAGTTGTTCTCTACGGCCCCAAGAGGGAAGAATACGCGTCCGCGGTTCATACGCTTTTGAATGAAGGATTACCACCGGCTTGGGAATGGGTAAAGAGCTCTCCCAATAGCGTTGTTGCAAAACGTTTGAATCCTTCTCTTGCCTATTTCAAGGAGTTTCTGTCCAGATCTCCTCTCGAAACGATGAAAAGCCTGATTCGGGGCAGCCGATGCCAGAGAGCAATGCGTAAAGGAGCAATGATGAGACAGAGGGGTTTCCTTACTCCAGCCGTTCTTTGTTGGGGCAAGAAAGGAAACCGTCATTTCATGATCACGGAAGGCCTCAAGGCAATCAGCCTGTTAACGTACATAGCAAAGGAGTGGGTCCCCCCTCTCGTGGGGGAGGAACTCAAGGCGAAAAGGGAACTCATCGAGAAATTCGGCAGGCAGATTGGCAACCTCCATAAAGCAGGTGTCTGCCACGGTGATTTGAAGGTCAGTAATATTCTCATTCGACAGGCAGGCAATGAAATCGATTTTTATTTTATCGATAACGAAGGGAATGAATACTTCAGAGGGAGTCCCCCAAGAAGATTGATTGAGAAGAACCTCGTTCAGATGAATAGGGCTCTGCTGCCGAATCTGAGCCAACAGGACCGACTCCGGTTTTTTAAAACCTACAGCAAAACGTATGGCGGTTTCGCATCTTCAGATGAAAAAAAGGTAATAAAAAGAATTAGCCAAAAAACCAGGGAGAGACGGGCAAGAAAAAAAGAGAGATTAGCGAGGGCAGAGAAAAAGAGTTCATGAAGAAGCAGCCGTCTGGCCTTTGAACTTTTGCCGGTGGTTTACGGTGGTAAAGCTTGGAACGGAGTGGTGATGATCCAAGATGATCATGCCAAAATCCGCGAGATTGCAACCGGACCTCTCCGCGGCTTGGTCGTTGTCAATTCGATGATTGACCAGTTTCTCCGGGATGGTGGGAATCCCGGCCAGCTCTTGCGGGATGGGGCCACACTCTTAAAGTCAACCGGCTCAACCAGGTCGGCGCTGGTGGAGCTCAACAATTTCAAGGTGGATGGTAAAGTAGGGAGACTGTATGTGAAAGAGTTCCGTTTCAAGGGTCCCATACATTCTCTGAAGCCCCTGATTCGCCAACACCGCGCCCAAATCATGTGGAAGGTTTCCTGGCATCTTCTCAATCACTCCATCCCGGTCCCAGAACCTGAAGGATATGTGCTTAAGCAGAAAGGCCCAATCTGTCTGGGAGGATATTTTTTCTCCAAAGCCCTGCGGAGATGTCCTAGTCTCAGCGAACTCACAGCAAATCTGGAGCAACTCACCGAAAGGTTATCTTCAGGAGGTTTAAACCGGGCTCTGGCGCATTACGTTGCAGCGCTCCATAACAGTGGCGCGATCCACGGCGACCTTAAGTGGGCGAATATCTTGGTTCACCAAAAGGAAAATCAACTTTGGCTGGTAGACCTCGATGCAGGGAAGCTTGGTGGCCGCTCTCTGGGTCCCAAAGCGGTTGCTCGCGATCTTGCCCGATTTGTCCTCTCCGGCCTGGAAGCAGGAATTGACGGAGCCATTCTGGCTGGATTCTTA
>DAOVAK010000303.1 GCA_030671095.1 Deltaproteobacteria bacterium
TGGGCGGGGGATGACGAGTTAAGATAAAGCCTCGGAAACGGGAATCCAGGCCCAAATTTTGTGGATACCCGCCGGAGTTCATCCCGTACTCGATGCGGGGCGGGTATGACACTAACAGTGAATTAAAGTAAAATTTGAGCAGCAGGAGACTATTTTTTGGCCCAACTAGTGTTATGTCTCAGAAATAAGTTTCATAACTCGTTGGCCTCACCCCCACCCTAACCCTCCCCCTCGAGGGGGAGGGCGGGGTGGGGGTGGACTTCATATATTCAACTCATTTCCGAGACGGTATACTAGGGTGGCCGAAGCAACATAAAGATGGACTTACGTTTTTGGCCATGGCAAACTTGATGTTAGGAGATTTTTGCTTAGATTAGAGGTTAAATCAACGGGATATCTCTGTTTTTTATCGTGGAGAACATTATGAAGTGTAAAAAAACGAAGGCACTATTCGTCCTTCTCACCCTCTTTTCTTTTGCCTTACCCCTGAACGCACAGGAAAAAAGGCGGGGTGGCATGCCACCCGCGAAAGTGGTTGTGTCTGATGTGAAAACAGGGATGGTCGCTGAAAAGTATGAGTTTATCGGGACCGTATACTATGTGGAGGTCTCTGACGTGGCCAGTGAGGTGAATGGGAAGGTTGAGCGTGTGAGCTTTGAGGAAGGACAAAGGGTAAAAAAGGGGAATATCCTGGTCAGGTTGAGTGCGGATTTGCTTGAAAAGCAGCTTGTTGCAACCCGCTCATCCCATGAGCAGGTTCTTGTAGAGCGTGAAAGGGCAATGCTGGATCTCAAAAGAATAGAGAATCTGATCAAGGGGGGTTCTGTATCAGCGCAGCTATACGACGAACACAGGTTCAGGGTAATGGGACTTGAAAAGCGGGCTGCATCTCTTTATGCAGACGTGGAACGAATCAAAGTGGAATTGGGAAAGAAACGCATCAGGGCCCCCTTTGACGGCGTGGTGCTTGAGAGGACTGTTGACAGGGGCGAGTGGCTATCGCCCGGTTCCAAGGTGGCAACCATTGCGAGAGATGATATGGTCGATGTGGTGGTGGATATCCCTGAGCGCATGATCAGATTTGTCGAAGAAGGCATGAGTTTGAGTGTGGAGGCTGGTGGCGGAGTCGTGAAGGGGAAGGTTTTTGCCATCGTACCCAGAGGTGATGTGGCAACCAGGACCTTTCCTTTAAAAATAAGAATTAGTAACTCTGCATCCCTGAAAGAGGGCATGGAAGCGAGGGTTGCCCTGCCCATTTCTGAGAGGAAACAGGGCCTCGTTGTGCCAAGAGACGCCGTAATAACCATGTTTGGCCGAACCGTGGTGTTTGCAGTTGTCGAGTCGAAGGCCAAGATGATTCCAGTCAAGGTGACAGGGTACGAAAGTGGAATGGCAGGGGTAAATGCAAATGGGCTCAAAGAGGGTATGAAGGTGGTTGTGAAAGGAAATGAGAGGCTCAGGGATGGACAGCCCGTCAGTGCTGCAGATAACTTCGGCAAATAGAAATAAAAATCATTTTATGCATACAAATGGTACAAGGTTGCGTGCTCAAAGTGAGGCTCTGGAGTCCGCCTTAAGCCTTGTGCCTTAAGCCTTATGCCTTGAACAATGGACACAATCAGATTCTCCATAGAAAAACCTGTGACCGTAATGGTTGGGATCATCATCGTGGTCCTCTTCGGGTGGATAAGCCTGCAGCGCATGCCTTACCAGTTAAGTCCTACCGTCATAGAACCCACGATTACCGTAACGACCACCTGGACCGGGGCCACTCCCTATGAGATAGAGCGTGACATCATAGAGGAGCAGGAGAAAGTTCTGAAGGGAATCCCTGGTCTGACGGAGATGGAGAGTTCTTCTTTTAATACCAGGGGATCCATCACCTTGAGGTTTCGTATTGGTACCGACGTGAATAATGCCCTCCTCAGGGTCTCCAATAAACTTAACGAGGTCCCCTCCTATCCTGAGAATGTGGACAAACCTATAATAAACGCAACAGGGGCTGCCACGTCACCTGTTGTGTGGCTAATACTGAAGGCCACGGACGACAACCCCCGCCTTGTATATACCTACAGAACCTTCTTTGAGAATGAGGTGAAGCAATATCTAGAGAGAGTGGAAGGTGTGGCCGACCTCTTTATAGGAGGAGGGATAGAGCGGGAGATGCACATTATTGTGAAACCTGAAAAACTGGCCGCATACGGCCTGACGGTCACTGATGTGATAGACCTCCTGAGAGCTGAGAACATCAATGTCTCCGCGGGCAATATGGATGTGGGCAGAAGAGATTACAGGATCAGAACGGTTGCAGAGTTCAACTCGCCTGAGGATATAAAAAGGATAGTGATTCGATCAACGGGTCAGAGACGGGTCTTGCTCTCGGACATTGCCAACGTGGCTTTTGGATATTCAAAACTCACGGCTTCAACGCTTCACAATGGGACGCCGGGAATGGCCGTAGGCGTGAAACCGGAGCCGGGGGTAAATATTCTTGAGCTTACCGACAGGGTTGAGGAGGTTGTGAGATGGCTTAATGAAAAGATACTCAAGCCCCAGGGGCTCCAGTTTAAGTGGGCCTATGACCAGAGACCTTACATCAGGGGGGCCATAGGCCTCGTAAAGAATAACATATTCATTGGTGGAAGCCTGGCCATCATTGTACTCCTCATCTTTCTGAGGAGTATCTCATCAACCGTGGTTGCTGCATCTGCAATCCCTATCAGTATCATTGGTTCTTTCATCTTCATGAATCTCCTGGGAAGAAACCTGAATGTGATAAGCCTGGCAGGCATAGCCTTTGCCGTGGGTATGCTCGTGGACAATGCCATTGTGGTCCTGGAAAACATTGACCGCCACAGAAAGATGGGGAAGCGGCCCTATGATGCAGCCTATGAAGGAGCGCGAGAGGTCTGGGGAGCCATACTTGCCTCAACACTCACAACAGTAGCCGTATTCCTTCCCGTTGTATTTATAAAAGATGAGGCGGGGCAGTTATTCAGGGACATTGCCATTGCTGTGGCCTGTGCGGTAATCCTCAGCCTGTTTGTCTCTGTGACAGTCATTCCCATGTTTTCAGGGCTACTCTTCCGAGTCTCCAATAGAAAGGTCAAATCAGGAAGAGGGCTCCTCGCAGGGTTGGGCAGTGGGCTACAGACCGGGATAATGAAGTTGGTTGGGCTGGCCATCCGAAACTGGGGGACAAGACTGTTGACAATACTCTCCCTCACCGCACTCGCTCTATTTACAGCCGCAATTCTGCTACCCAAAATGGAGTACCTTCCACAGGGAAACAGGAATCTGGTCATAAACATCCTCATTCCGCCCCCTGGACTTTCTTACGAGGAGAGAAAGGAGATTGGGGAGTTTGTTTTTAGTGAAGTAAAGCCCTACATTGGCAAAGATCATGGCCAATACCCGGGCATAAGGAACATGTTTTACATTGGTGCCGAGAGGATTATGCTTTTTGGTGCCATAAGCATGCATGAGCAGCGGGCCGGAGAACTCCTGCCACTATTTAGAGGAATCACAAACTCAATTCCCGGGATTTTTGGGGTGAGCATTCAGGCTGGTATTTTCCAGACGAGAATGGGAAGGGCGAGGACCATTGATCTGGACGTAAGTGGCGACGATCTCAACAAAGTGGTCCAAGTGGCAGGCGCCATGTTCGGGATGATAAAGAAGGAGATGCCTGATGCACAGATAAGGCCTCTCCCATCCCTTGAGCTTCTCTATCCAGAAGTAAAACTAAAGCCCCTCAGAGACCGTTTAAAGGCAGCAGGCATGTCTGCCAGGGACCTGGGCATAGCCATTGATGTGCTCATGGATGGCAGGAAGATCGGGGATTTCAAGCAGGAAGGAGAGAAAAAGATTGATCTCGTACTCAAGGCATCAGAAGAGGATATAACTACCCCCGAGGAGCTTTATCGGGCCCTTGTGGTCAGCCCCAAAGGAAGGATTATTCCCGTTTCATCCCTTGCAGAACTTGAAAGGACAACAGGCATTACCGAGATAAGACACCTGGAGAGAAACAGGACCGTGACGCTTCAAGTTACGCCTCCATTTACTATTACGCTTCAGGAGGCCATGGAGAGGATTGAAGGCAAGGTCGTGGGGGATCTTCAAGCTAAGGGTATGTTAAGTGCGGTTAGGGTGAGGCTGAGCGGTGCGGCGGACAAACTCACTGTGACCAGGCAGGTGCTTCAGTGGAACTTTGTGCTGGCTGCTATCATTGCTTATTTACTCATGTCTGCTCTGTTCGCAAACTTCATCTACCCCCTAATTATTATGTTTACAGTACCCCTTGCCACAGCAGGGGGGTTCATGGGTCTTAGGCTGGTAAACATCCTCATAACGCCTCAACCCCTGGACATCCTCACCATGCTCGGGTTTGTCATACTGGTCGGGGTGGTGGTGAACAATGCCATTTTGATCGTCCATCAGGCGCTCAACAATTTGAGATATCATGGAATGGCTTACAGGGCAGCGGTATTGGAATCCGTAAGGACAAGGCTAAGACCCATATACATGAGTGCATCCACCAGTATCTTTGCCAT
>DAOVAK010000611.1 GCA_030671095.1 Deltaproteobacteria bacterium
GAGGAGTAGTAATGTCCGAATTTAGAGTTCAAGATAAAGGCCCTCAACGGGTGCTGCTTTCCGGTGTCTTCGGCCCCTTTGGTGTTGACGATGCATACGGACGGAAAGAAAACATAATGGAGCTTTTTCACAATCAGGTTACCAAGGCCCAGGAGATGGGATCCTGGCGCTTTCAACATCGATCCTTCGGGCTGTATTTCCTGGCTGCCAACATCAAGGCAGATGTGACCGTTCTGGATTTTCCCAGCCGAAAGAGGTTTATGGAGGAGCTGAAAAAAGGCTACGACGTGGTGGGCATTTCGTTCATAACGCCCAACTTTGTCAAGGCCAAGAAAATGACAGGACTCACCAGGCAAATATCTCCGGAGTCAACTATTGTGGTCGGTGGGCACGGTGCGGCAATTGACGGCGTGGAGCACCTGCTGGATTGTGATCACGTAGTCAAAGGCGAAGGGATTCGATGGCTGAGGTCCTTCTTGGGAGAAGATCCTGACGCCCCCTTTGTCCACCCCACGTTGTCCACTTCAGAACGACAGGCGGCCTTTGGAGTTCCCTTTCCCGGAGTTGGCGCCAATCTGCTGGTGCCAGGCGTGGGATGTGTCAATGGCTGCAAGTTCTGCAGCACGACGCATTTTTTTGGCCGAAAATACACGGCCTACCTTGCCACGGGCAAAGAACTCTTTGAAACCGCGCAAAAAATTGCTGACGAGAGAGGCATTGATGAGTTCTTCGTCCTGGATGAGAACTTCCTCAAAGAGCGCCAGCGGGCCCAGGACCTGCTCGCTGAGATGGAAAGACATGGACGTTATTTCACTTTTCACATCTTTTCATCAGCCGAGGCAATCATGGCCTTTGGCGTGGACAACATGGTTCGCCTGGGTGTGAACTTTGTTTGGATTGGTTTCGAGGCTTCCAGCAGTAAGGGAAATTTTGAAAAGAACGAGGGCATTGACCCCAGGGGTCTCACGCGGGAGTTGCGGGACAGGGGCATAATTGTCTTGGCCTCCGGAATCTTGTGCCAGGAGCATCATACGCGGGAGAATATTCAAACGGACATAGATTTTCTGGTGGGGTTGGAAGCAGACTTGGTCCAGTTCATGTTATTGCTGCCTTTGCCCGTCACAGCACTTTACCGGGACCACGAGAGGCGTGGACTCCTTCGACGAGACCTACCCTTTGAGGAGTGGCATGGCCAGAAGTACCTTGCCTACCACCATCCCGAATTTCCCGATAACACTGCGGAGAAGTTTCTAATGGCCGCCTTTCGCCAGGATTATGAGGTCAATTCAAGCTCCATGTACCGCGTGGTGGAGACCGTGTTCCGCGGTTATGGCCACCTGGCGGCACTGCCGGGGCGGGATGCCTGCCTTGAGGCCAGGATGGAGCAGTTCAGACGTAGAACATTGGAATATGCCACCATCTTGCCCCTGGTGGCCAGATACGCCGTAAACGAGACTGAGCGCCAACGGGCAACAGCCCTGGATCGTCAGATAAGCGAGCTTTTCGGCAGACCAGCGGTGCAGGAACGGCTGCGGCGCATTGCGATCCAGGTCCTGGCCCTTCGCTGGAAGCTCAGGTGCCGTCTTCTTGGAGACAGGATTCAGCCCTCCACTATCGTGACCAGGTACGGGCCTGGGGCCAAAAAAGCGGCCACGATTTGGAGTAGAATGGTCCCTTCACCCAAAGCCATAGGGGCCCTTGCAAGTTATCTTCCCCAACCCTTGCGCAAATGGGCCCATCAGGTTCGATTTCTGACGTTATCTGCGTTCCGCCCTCGCTCTACAATATAGACACAGTTAGGCTGGCGTTCGGGCCTATTTCCTGAAGCCCTGCTTTGAACTATTTTGCAAAGAGGCTGAATATTCCAATGTCATTAGCGTCCGGTTAACAATATAATAAATTCAGTTAGTTAGAAATGACTACTTGATACAAACTGTAATTTTGGGAAAATGACTACCTGCTGCATCTTAGAATTTGTATTTGATAGTGACAAGATTAGGGTATTCAAAAATCGAACAATGTCAATTGCCTATCCTCTACTTTTTGCTCATATCGTGTGCGGCGAGCGTTGGTGTAGAACGTTGAAATAAGCGATTTTTGCTCAAAAAGGTTGACCTCCAAAAAGTGTAATAGTTTGGACAGGGGTTGTTCCAGGTGATACCGCTCTTTGAGGATGGCCAGCAAGAGGTATACGATCATTGCTGTCCATATCTGGGTCTTTACTGCATTTGGGTTAGTACCATAGAAGACCTTGATCCTAAGGTTTTGTTTGATCCACTTAAAGAATAATTCGATTTCCCAGCGGGCCTTGTAGAGAGCAGCGATTATTTCGGCAGACAGCATGAAGCTATTGGTCAGAAAAACCAGGGTCCGGCCTTGGGTTTCGTCTCGAAAACTGATCCGTCGTAGACGGCTAGGGTAGAGGTTCTTTAACCGTTTGCTTGCCTACAAGATTTCCTGATCGCAACGCAAGCCAAGCGCCTTGTCGACAGGATGGGAAACAACACGGGTCCATTTGATAGAAGTTTTCAAGCGGGTGACGAAAAAGGCACCGGCTTGCTCGACAGACCGCAACCAGGCGAAATCCATGTAGGCCCGGTCAACGACGTAGATTCCTTCTGGCTCGATC
>DAOVAK010000641.1 GCA_030671095.1 Deltaproteobacteria bacterium
CGTGATCTCCCTCTTCGTTACATCAATCAGGAGTTTATCGCCCTCTTCGATATTGTCGGTATTACACTGAATCAACAGCATTCCATTATTAATTGCATTGCGGGAGAATATCCGTCCAATACTTTTCGCCAAAATAGCCCCGACCCCAAATAGTTTAAGAATCAATGGCGCGATTTCCCGACTCGAGCCGCAACCAAAGTTATTTCCAGCAACAATGAAATCATCTTTTTGCACGTTCTTCGCGAACTCTGGCCTAACATCCTCGAAAACATGTTTGGCATATTCCGGGGGGTTGGACCGTAGATGTAACAGCCTCTCTGGCGCAATGGACTCGGTACTAACGTTGTCCCCAAGTTTCCATTGCGCTCAAGATCTTCTCAACAATCGTTTTCCCCATATACCCTCCTCCAAATCCTATTTATCACAGCGACCCCAACCTATTAAAAAAAAGCGCGCTTGTCAAGGAAAAAATCGAGAACCTCGTAATTCTTCTTGACTTGAACCAACTATTTTCGTTTAATGCTTGGTGCAAGAAGGGGGAAAGGATGCTCTTCTGGTGTGCTTCCACAGACTCCGAATCCGATCCTTATATCAAAGTCTGACACCGGCAGTTTACCGCTGCGGGGGCACAGGCTTATTGCGCTTCCCCGTGCCTTTAGATCTCTTATCAGGATTGCCGCACCTCTATGGTAGTTGGCTGGAGATCGTTGTCTATTGAGCACTTTCGGAGCCGGGTTGGTAAGGAGCGCTGTCCACATTGGGCCTTTACGGGATTGATTCAAACCCTTAGGGGGAATCGCCATTCTCATGGATGGGATCACAGAAAAGGAATCCGGCTCGACTGTGGTTGTTGCGGCCGAGATTTCGTCTCCTGAGCGGGCGACGTAATATTCGGATATGGATTTTTCCAAAGGCGCCGTTTGTTAGCTCCGGCGTGGTCCTTATCACTTTCTGATTTGGGTAATGAAAGGAGGGATAGGTGTGATGGACACAAAAGTAGAGTGGTTGGGAAATGCAGCATTCCGCATTACTCACGACAGTAAGGTCTTTTTCGTTGATCCGTGGCTTGACGGAAACCCAGGGTGTCCGTTAGCAGTCGGTCAGGTCAAATACGCCGATGCGGTATTCGTAACCCACGGTCATCCGGGCCATTGGGGCAGGGGTGACTCGGTCAAGATTGCCGTTTTGACGGGGGCGCTCTACGTAGCCCCGACGGAATTGTGTGATTATTTCGTTGCACGGGAGATGCTGACGGATAACCAGGTTTTCCGTGTTGAACCTGGCAAACAATACGAAGTTCTGGGCTTGCCTCTGGAGGTGATCTCAGCACCTCACCCGCCGGTTCCGAAGCAACCCGTTTGGCTTGCGGAGGTTCCGGGGGAGCCAAACTGCGGATTTGTATGGAGATTCGGGCCGAAAGTCATCTTTAACATTGGCGATGCGGAACCCGATCCCGTTTTTGAGGAGATCGGAAAGAGATATCAGATCGACCTTGCAATGGTACCCCTTTGGGGTAAGGGAATGGGCATATCAATGGAGCAGGGGGTGAAAAACAGTGCTGACATGATTGCTGCACTGAAACCGTCTAAAGTGTTCCCTACCAACAGGTACGAGAAAGATAACCCGGTGGTGAAACTCCTTGCCGATACGCTTCGGGAGCGGGGGGTTAGCATGGAGGTGATGTCGCAGAAGATTGGATTAACGGTGGAAGTGTGAGTGAGAGGAGGGGAGGAAAACTATGGGAAAAGGCATCGTTGACTTAATTCCGGAAATCAAGAACATTAAGGACGAAGATCTCAGGCAAAAGGTGATTAATGTCTGGGAGGAGGCGGTCACGCTCGGAGGCTGGGATGTTCCTGACCAAATACCGTTCAATCCGGACCTTGGACCTTCGCCATCCCTGATTAACCATACGCGGTCAGTCACCCGCATTGCGCTTTCCTTTGCCGAGGAATACGAACGGGATTATGGGAAATGTATCGATCGGGACATGTTGGCGGCAGTCGCCATCCTTCACGATGTGAGCAAGGCGTTGGAAATTCAGCCCGGTCCGGAGGGTCCAGCGAAATCCGAACTGGGTAAAAAAGTGCCTCACGGCATCTTTGGCGGATACCTCGCCTGGAAGGCCGGGTTGCCGCTGGACTGTATTCACCTGATCGTTACGCATACCCCCAGAATTGCGATGTTGCCCAGCAGGCTCGAAGGAATTATCCTGGCATATGCTGATTTGATGGACGCCGATTCTCACTATTTTAGAGCTCAGTTGACGACTATAATGGAGAGACACAAATTTGAGGAGTAAGGGAGGGGGGAACTATGACGAGTAAAACGTATGCAGAAATACTATCGGAGTTCTCTACAGGGGTCCGTTTCGAGGATCTACCGAGCACCGTTATCGAAGCAGCAAAGCTGAGCACCATGGATAACGTGGGTTGCATACTTGCCGCCCGCGACGAGACTTCGGTGAAAGTCGTAGTAGACATGGTCCGATCGTTCGCA
>DAOVAK010000601.1 GCA_030671095.1 Deltaproteobacteria bacterium
ACCTTTCCCATCACCCGGGATGATATGCAGTTTCCGAACGAACGCATTCAGGTGGTGAAAATAGAACCGGCTCAGGTGGAGTTCAAGTTCAAAGAAAAACCCTAGAAACATGTGTGGAGAAAGGATAGGCAATGATGAAACCAATAAAAATTCTAGATGTTAAACCCAAGATCCCCGAGACCCTTCAAGCCATTAAAGATCTGTCTGATAACATGTGGTTTGTCTGGAATCACGAGGGCCGCGATCTGTTCAAGAGAATGAATCCTGACCTCTGGGATGATACTCGAAAAAACCCTGTAGAATTATTGTGCCGACTCAAACAGAGAGACTTGGAAAACTTGGCCAGAGATGAGGGGTTCCTGGCCCACATGGAGAGGGTGAAGCAGGAGTTCGACCGGTATATGGCTGAAAAACCGGATCCCACGATTTTTGGGCAAATAGGACGGTCATTCCTGGTGGCCTATTTCATCGCCGAATGCGGCGTCGCAGACTGTCTCCCCATCTATTCAGGAGGTCTCGGGATTCTTTCAGGGGATCACCTGAAATCATCTAGTGACCTGAACCTTCCGGTCATCGGCATTTCCCTTGCCTACCAGAAAGGCTACTTCAGGCAGTACCTCACCCAGGACGGTTGGCAAATGGAGACCTTCCCAATTAACCAGTTCGCCACCATGCCCCTGGAACGGGTCCGGGACAGTAAAGGCGATCCCATCAAGGTCTCCATTGAACTTAAAGGGGAAGCGGTTCATATCGGGGCCTGGCGGGTGAATATCGGAAGGACGAGGTTGTTCCTGCTCGATGCAAATCTCCAGGAGAATTCGGAGTGGGCGCGAAGTATTACTTCACAACTATACGGTGGGGACAAAGAGATGAGGATCCGCCAGGAAATGGTCCTGGGGATAGGGGGTGTGAAGATGCTCAGGGCCCTGGGTCTGGATCCCGCGGTCTATCATATGAATGAAGGCCACTCTGCCTTTGCGGCCTTTGAGCGCATTCGGGAACTCAGAGAAGATAAAGGAATGCGCTTTAACGAGGCGCTGGAATTTGTCAGATTTACCAACGTCTTTACCACCCACACCCCAGTCCCGGCAGGCATAGACACCTTCCCTCCCGATCTGATGCGAGCCTATTTCGCTTCCTTTGCCAAGACCATGGGCATTAGCATCGATGTCCTGCTCGGTTTTGGGAGACAGGATCCCCGAAACAAAGAAGAGGAATTCTCCATGGCTGTTCTTGCTCTGCGACTATCCAACCGGAGCAATGGCGTCAGTCGGCTCCACGCTCAGGTGAGCCGCAGAATGTGGCAGCCATTATGGCCTCACACGCCAGAAATGGACCTGCCCATGCATCATGTGACGAATGGCGTGCACATCCCTTCCTGGATCTCACAGGAAATGGCTGAGAACTACAATCGCTACCTGGGTCCACGATGGATTGAGGACCCGGATAATGTGAAAGTCTGGGAGCGGGTGGACATGATTCCGAACACGGAGCTGTGGAGGACCAAGGCAAGGGCGAGAGAAAGGTTGGTCGCTTTTACACGAAAAAGACTCAAAGAACAACTCATGAAAAGGGGGAATCCAGATCGGGAGGTCGCTATTGCGGAAGAAGTGCTGAACTCTGAGACTTTGACCATCGGTTTTGCGCGCAGGTTTGCGCCATACAAGCGAGCAGATCTTATTTTAAGGGACATTGAGCGACTTGAGCAAATTTTGACCAACGAGAGAAATCCGGCCCAAATCATTTTTGCGGGGAAGGCCCATCCCCACGACAACATGGGCAAAGAGCTAATCAAGAAACTGGTTCAGACAGCGAGCAAAGAGAGCATAAGGCGTCACATGGTTTTTCTGGAAGACTATGACATGGAGATCGCGCGTCACATGGTCCAGGGAGCGGATGTCTGGCTCAACACGCCCCGTCGTTTTATGGAGGCTTCCGGGACGAGCGGTATGAAGGCTGTGGCCAACGGCGGCCTTCATCTGAGCGTACTTGATGGATGGTGGGATGAAGGATATGACAGGGAGATCGGTTGGTCCATCGGCAGCGGGGAGGTATACGAAGACCATGCTTTTCAGGATGACCTGGAGAGCCGGACGCTCTACGATATCTTGGAAAAAGACATCATTCCTCTCTTCTATGATAGGGGTCCAGAGGGGATCCCCAGACGGTGGCTGGCCATGATGAAGGCATCCCTCCTTAAGCTATGCCCAATGTTCAACACCCATAGGATGGTGGAGGAGTACTGGGACCGGTTTTATTTGCCCGCTGCGGAGCGGGGAACCCGGTTGATGGAAAGAGATGCGGAGGATCTGAAGAAGCTAGCGGGTTGGAGAGAAAAGATTATGTATAATTGGGCAAACGTGGCCATCAAAGATGTTCGGATGGAAGCAGTGGACGAGGTGGAAGTGGGAGGGGTCTATCACGTTGAAACGAACATCTTTCTGGGAGAACTGTTACCTGAAGATGTGATGGTAGAGGCTTATTACGGGAGGCTGGATCCCTCGAACGGATATGTGGATCGATTTACCCAAATCATGAGCACCTCAGAGACCGTTGGGGACCATATTCATAGGTACCAGTGTGATATTCGATTTGAGGAAGCGGGCCATTTCGGATTAAACATTCGCATGACGCCCAATCATCCGAATCCTGACAGCCGGCATGGGATGGGACTCGTCAA
>DAOVAK010000661.1 GCA_030671095.1 Deltaproteobacteria bacterium
CAGCAATTCTAATTTTGGCTTTAGGATACTTTTATAGAACATGAATCCTGTTTGGGTGGCCATGGGGCTCTCTTTTCAGACGGTCAAAAAGTGGTTGCACGATCGTGGAGAACCCTCGGGTTCTGGCGGGCGGAGAGGTCAGGTGAATTGGGCCGGTCTGAGGGCAAGCGCAAAGCTCAGGCCCCCGCCGCCTGCCTTGGTTTGCACTTCTTGCAAAATCTTTCTGCCATCGGCTGACCGTCTGAAAAGAGAGCCCCATGGCCACGGCAAGGCGCGTCAAGCTCATTCTTTGTTCAATGGCCAAAATTAGAATTGCTGGGAAAAAGCGGTCTTCGGAGGTTCACGAAACTCGGAATCCGGGTTTGGATTGACATTCCATGACGCCCCTCGTAGATTGATGAAAATACTGAAACAACGCCAATGTGCGGCATGACGGCTTTAAGGTTGGAGAATAACGGAAAGAGAAGGAGGGCTGGATGAAAGGCAGAATCATTCCACCCATCACCACCCCCTTTGTTGATGACCGTGTGAGCACAGAGAAATTGCGATTCAACCTGGAGAGGTACAATTCCACAAAGATAGGCGGCGTCCTGGTTCTTGGCTCCAATGGGGAGTCGGTTTTTCTGAATGATGAAGAAAAATACCTTATGATCGAGACGGGCTGCGGAACTGGGATCCGATTACGCACTCATCGGACCCCCTCACTATTTCAAGGCATCCATGACAACGGATGCACTGTATGACCATTGCGTGGCCGTGGCAGAGTCATCCACCATCCCCATCATCCCCTACAACGCTCCCAGGTTTACGGGGGTGAGCATGGGGCCCGACCTCATAGGACGATTGGCGGAACACCCCAACATCGCAGGTGTCAAGGACGGAACCGGGATCATCGCCCAACTTGCTGAACTCAGAAGGCTTGGAGGCCCTGAATTTCTGGTCTTCACCGGGAACGCCCCTACCTTTCTGGCAGCCCTTTTCGTGGGTGTTTCCGGCGGGATGATGCCGATCACGAATATCTTCCCCGACGCCTGGGTAAAATTGATGGAGGCCTTTCGAAGGGAAGATATGGAGGAGGCCCGGCGGCTTGAGTCCATCCTTCTGCCGATGACCAAGATCGTCATGAAATACGGTCCCGGCGGCATCAAGGCTGCCATGGATATTCTCGGTTTTTATGGCGGTTTACCGTTGAGGCCACTCAAAGCCCCTTCATCGGACGGTATCGAGGAAATAATGGAAGCACTGAAAAAAATCCAAAAAGCCCTTTAGGGGGCGGGATTCATAGCAACCATGACCTTAACCGGAACTATTCTTGTCCTCATCTCGGCTTCAATTCACGTCTACTGGAACTATCTCACAAAATCGCAGTATTGGCGGGATGGGTCCTCCTCAAGGAGAAACATTGTTTTGTCAGGTTGATTGCTGCGACGACCCTCTTTACATGTCTTGTCTTGGTCGCCGCCTCGGATTATTGGAAATAATCTTTCAATAAATGATCCCGATGTGGTGCCCTTCCAGATGCGCCATTTCAACGGCAAAATTATTTCGTTTTTTCGTGATTATGGAGGTTTTCTTTATTATCTTTACTCTGGTCGGTCAAGGAGTCTCAGGATGAACGGACCCAGGCACACCGTAAACCCCATTGAGATGAAGGCCACTCCCCAGGACAGGATTGTTTGCCCGCCGCCCGTAAAGTCAAGGACAAAGCCCACTGCAAGAGGGCCGACCGAAGCACTGCAAAAACCAATCAGAGATTGCACGGCGAGGGTAGCGCCCCGCAATTCAATGGCGGCAGCCTGCACCGTGCCCGTGTGCAAGGCAGCCGAATCTCCCTGAACGAACAGGCTGTATATGATACACAGGAGTGCCACAATGGAGTAAGGGAAAGAGGCCGTGAAACCGATAAGGCAACCGAATAGGGCAGAACTCACCATGATCAATGTAAGAATTTTTATTCGACCAAACCGTATCGCCAGTTCGGCCCCTCCTATATTGGCCCACATGGCAAGGAGATTTGATATGGCGACAATGGTAGCAGGGCGCCAGAAGGATTCCCCTGCGGACTGAAGGCCCAGGCTGAACGCCAGAAAGGCCACCATCCAGGTTCGTGTGGCAAACAGTTCCCACATGTGGGAGGCATAGGCCAGGATATAGGCCATGGCCCTTCGGTTCCGCAGGACGGGCCTGAAATCCAGAAGGCGTGTATCCGGCTTTTCATCCGGTTGCGGCGGCCTTGGGCGGAGTGTCGCTCCGGTCAAGATTATGGCAAGCAGGCTGACGCCTCCGGCTATGGCAAAGGCCCACCGCCAGCCGAACAGTTCCCCGAACTCCCCGGTTGCGAAAAATGAGAGGGCCGTGCCCATGCCGAAGGTGGCTGTGTAGAATGAGATGGC
>DAOVAK010000799.1 GCA_030671095.1 Deltaproteobacteria bacterium
TGCTTTCTTCTCGGCACATCTTGCCCCAGAAAAACCTTGGCATAGATCATATCCTTCTCATCAAAGAGATACTCCACCCTACCGCAGCAAGGGCTGTCACAGGCTGAGCATACCACGGCCACGTGGTCACGCTGTAGTAAGATCAGTTCAGATAAGAGACCCTCTATCTTTCTTGCGACCTGAACCAATGCTCCTTTATGGCATTCTGCGGAAAACAAAATGGGGGACGCTGGTAAATAAGTAAATAACTTTAGGGGTTTTGAACGAAGAACAGAGGATGAAAACCTGTCTTATTTCCGGCCGTATTTTGCTTTGCCCTCAGCCACAACGGGCTGCCCGTGGTGCCCTTCCCGTTGAATTTTCACCTGAACCGTTGCACCAAGAACTGCAGCAACCCGGCGCAGCATGCTCAAGGAGTGCCCCTCATAAGATGGGGATTCAAGCCTACTGATCTGCTGTTGTGACGTTCCAACCCGTTTTGCCAGCTCCTTCTGAGACAGCCCGGACTCCTCACGCAATGCGGCTATCTGCAAAGCCACATCCCAGGCCTCCCCAGCCTTTTTGAAGCGTGCCGCAAAATCCGGATCTTTCAACTGTTCTTCCAGATATCTATCGAAATTAGTTCTGCGTTTCACTGTTCAAACCTCACAAACCATTCATTTTTCCTGTCTATGACGACTTTGCGGTCCCGCGCTGCGATTTTTCTTGCCTTGCTTCGTATGCCATGCGCGAGAATAATTCTTCGACCTTTCACAAAGAAATACAGGACCCTGGTATTCAGCTTGCCCACGTGACGTAATTCAAAAAGGTCATCGCCAATAGCCTTCGACAGAGGAGGCCTATGATAATCTCTGTTTCGCAGTTTCGCGAGACCTGCCATGATGATTGCAAAATCGTCGGGATCAGATTTCTTCAGGTCGTCCAGAAACTCCATTACGGGAGAGCGTCCCGATACAGTTTCATGGAATTCTATACTGAAATCCATTTTCAATCAACATCAATTTTGATGTACTTTTATGAGGACCTACCACCTTTGTGGACAATTGGGGCACGCCCTTTAGGATTGATTATTGATGATTGACTATTGATTATTGAAACCGGGCAAAGTGGGGTAGGTATCAGTTATCTGAACCCTAACGTTGCATAAACAAACCGGTGAGAATCTTCAAGAATAAAAACCTCCAAGGGATTCCGTGCTTTGAGGCAGCTCTCAGAGGACATGACGATTTGTGTTGTCTAGGGGCAGAAAAAAGACACCGGTTTGTTTACCCTTTGGGAAAGGCCAGGATACCGCATCTCCTGCGTTGTCAAGGGCTTGCGGTAGGTGACCACAGCTTCGCCCTTGACGCCTTGGATCTACGGCATCCTCGACTTTTGCAACGCCAGGGTGAAATTCTCAAGTTCAACTATGCGTAGTTCAACAGCCATGCGGAAAAGACGGGATCGACGATGCGCCAGACGTTGTCGTGTTTTTCAATCAAATCCAGAGCCTCAAGTTTATCTCTCGCATATTGAACACCGCCGATCGTAAGCTTGTGCCGTGCCATGTATTCGGCTGATAGGATCCTTGCATCAGGATCAGTCGCCAGGGCACGCAGCAGAGCGATCTGTGACCCGGTCAATCCTTGAACGATCGCTTCATACCCGTACCGCTCTGATGCCAGCAGTTTTTCAAATCCGGCTT
>DAOVAK010000138.1 GCA_030671095.1 Deltaproteobacteria bacterium
AGCTGAATGGACGCGATGAGTTTAAATATGCCGGTAACAAGCGCCCAGGCGGCGATGAAAACAAACAACGCCACTTCTGGTATGCCAAGCCAGACAAATGTGAGAATTCCCACCAGCACTCCCACAACTCCTTCGAGAAGAGCCACATACCAGTATTCCGCGCCACGGTTATAAAAGGCGGCAATGATCGAGAGCAATCCCTCAAAAAAGACAAAGGGGCTAAAGAAGAATACAAAGAGGCCAAATATGGCTATGATCCACCAGCAAAAGAGACTGAAAAGCCCAAAAAGCACCGCAAGAAAACCACGTAAAGCAAAAGCCCACCAATATCTCGGGAATAATTGCGACATTGAGCGTCTCCTTTCACTTATGAAGTCGGTACTGTGAATACACAACAGCGCAAGCTGGGAATAAACAGAAGCCTAATTTTCACGAAGTCCTTGAACCTATATCCTCATGGTGACCCTCCTTGTGGCCCCCTACTGCTTTTCCCTGCCACGTCGTAGAGGTTCTACCACTTTAAAGGGGATACGGACTGTCTTGTTCAAATATCTCATGAGGTCAGATCCTACCCCAGAAGGGGAAAGGGTGCCTACTTTTGGATTCGTCACATCCCCTGTGACTCTGACGGGTATTGATACGAGGGTCCCGCCGAGGATACCCCTGACGCCCGGACTCTTCTTTACGACGGAATCCACGGTCTTCAAAGGGGCCACCAGAAGTTTGAGATCCATCTTCTCGGTGGTCAAATCTATTTCCCCTTGCCCGACTATTTCCACCGTGGAACTATCTAAGATCGCTTCTTTGAGGATGAACTTGCCCCCTTGCAGATCTCCCTTAATTGTTATGGAGTCATAGGCAAGACCTTCTTTCCCCAGATCGGGGAACTTTGCCCTGAAGACTTCCGTCAGATTGATGTAGCCGATGATTCTGGACAAAAGCTTGAGGCGGAAAATGCGGCCATCCCGGGCAAGGAAGTCGAAATTCCCTCCGAGTGATTGGGTCAAGTCTTCCTTTTTCCCCTGTGCATTGAATTCCCCTTGAAGGTCAAAATTGCCACTGATAAACCCCTCTTTGTCCCACAAACAGGCAAGGGTAGGATCCAAATCCTGACTCCTGGAAACCGGTTGGAAAGCGAGTTTCAGCTTCTGAGGAAACACGTCCAGGGTCCCCCGAGTTGCAATACCGCATAGGTTTGCCTCGGTGACTGCAACCTTTATCCCGTCCTGGCGAAAGGTGATGTCGGCGTGGAAGGGTCGCCACGTAAACTTTCCATGTTCGAAGTATTGTGACCTGACCCTCAGGATTCCCTTCAGCGGTGGAGTCCGAATATCATCTTCCTGTTTAAGATCGGATTTCTTATCCTCTTCCTCCCAGATTTCCTTCGCATTTTCCCACTCGAAACCATCCGCCGAAAGACTCATATCAATAAGAAAATCCCCCTCTGAACAGCCCACATTCCCATCAAGGTTCAGATGGTTTTCCCCCCAGGTAAGTATGGCGGATTCCACGTTGAGTTTGTTTTTTCTGGCCTCCAGCGAAACGTCTTCAATCACCACGGGTACCTTCAACTTCACCGGATAACCGAGCCCTACCCCACGGAGTTTTCCATGTGCCGTGGACCTCATGGGGTTATCCAGCAGAATGTGGGCCTCGAAATCCCCCTTGATCGCCCCGGTGAGAATCTGATTCTTCACCAAAAGCCTGTCCAGAGTCGTTTTTTCGAGGTCTCCTTTGAAATTAAGATGGAACTCCCTCTCTTTGAGCCTGAGACCAAAGGTGGCGTGAGATACTTCATCCCGAATAGACACATTTCTGATCGTAAGCTCGGTGGGACTATGAAGCATATCGATGGTGATTTTGGGGCCACCCTTTGGAACCAGGCTTCCCGAAAAAGAGATCCTCCCATTCCTGTCCCAGCCCACATGAGCCCCGGAAAAAGAAAGGGGCGACCGGATCCTCAGCCTGGGTGGTAACCCGATGAGGTCTGAAACCCACTCAGTGGCCTCAGGCCCCATATTACCCCCAAGCCTAACATCCACTTTCTGAAGGCCCTCCAGGGGCCTATTCAGAACAGCCCCAATTCTTAACGTAGAATCCGAGGTGCGTACGGGAGCATCCCTGATTGAAATCGCTTCCGGAGTTGCCTCGAAATCCCCACCGGTCACTGCGACTGGACCCGGAAGCAGTGTCGAATCCATGGCAAGGTCCTTTACTGTCCCCCTCACTCGGAAACGCATTTTTTGAGGTTTAACGAGGGGGAATTTCAGATTCACGGTAGATAGTGCGATGGTACCTTGGACGGACTTCAAGTCCTTGAGCGCACTCTTGAAACCTTCGAGGGATGAAAGCCATGTATAGATTTCATCCAGCAAGACCGTGGACTTCGCGGATAGGACCTCAACGGAACGCGCTCCCTTGAGGCCTACTTGTGCAGTGAGATCAGAAAAAGAAGATTTTCCCAACCTGCCGCTCAGGTCTTTTACGTGGATTCTGTCCACATCATAGAAAAGCTGCCCACTTTCAATCGCCAGATGATATGGAAGTCGTTCGTAACGGGCGGATAGATTGAACTCCGAGACATCCACCCGTGCCCTGGCAGATTTTCTGCTTTCACCCACAACTAACCTTCCCAAGGCCCTACCCTTGATCTCGTAGGCGCGGGCGATTTCCTCCGCGAAGGCCTCATCCTTTATGAGGGTGTTAAGGAGAGGCGGGAGTCGAGAGAGATTATCCATCTCGATCACTATTTCCAGATGCAAAGGAGCATCCTCGCCCTCAAGGCCCAGCTTCAAGGTTCCATCCCTTCCCTTTTCTCTGCCCCAGCGGGCCTCGAGATTTTTCCCTTCCAGGATACCCCCTGAAATGACCGCGTCCCCCTTGGCGTCCTCCAAATATAAATCGAGGCCTTCAAGGCCTGTATCCTCTCCCGGGATGAAGATCTTTCCCTCAACCATGTTCCCCTTGATGAGAATATTCTCCAACTCTCCCAAATCAGCCACCGAACTTCCCTGAGCGCTGAGCGTGATGAGGGGAACCTTGCCTCCCCTCACGTAGTTAAAAATCTCCTGAACGGTAGGCTCCTCCCCAGCCAGGGCAAGGGCCGCTTCCCGTGTCGAACGAACATCTACTTCCCTGCCCTCCAATTTCAGACTGACACGGGGAGAGGTCTGATCAAGAAGTAATTCCCCGGACATACTCAGTTGAGGATAATCAAGGTCCAGTTGGCCCATAGAAACCGTTACTTTATCCTCATCCATCTGGAAAGCGCCCTTTAGGCTTTTACCCCTTATGACCAGTTTCTCAAGTCCTTGCCGCAAAGTCAGAAGGGGCAGGGAGCCCTCGACCTCAGCCTCCAGAGTTTTGAGCCCCTTCACCTTAAAGCTGAGATCCAGATTCAGGTGCGAATCCCCAACCCGCTGAGCGGCGAGGGGAAAAACGTAATCCGTTAGCGCTTGCGGTTGAAAGTCCCTCAGGTGAATTCGTCCATCGCCCCTGAAATCATTCGAGTCTAACCAACCTTCGACAGAAATGCTTTCCCAGAGGTTGGAATTACACGCCAGGTCAATTTTGAGCCTGTCCGGTGGCAGACTGATACGCGCCTGAATATCACCGAACCAAAAAGCCGACTCATCTCCACGGGACAGATTCAGCCTCCCTTTTTCGACCATGACGATGAGGCCTGGGGCATTCGATGACATAAGCGCCAAAGCAGGAGCCACTGTTTCCCCAATGGTGGAAAAGGAGAACGCCCGTTGCCGTCCCTTCTTTTCTCCTCCCCTTTCCACGAGCCTCATAGTGAAATCGGGAGCTTCAACGTGGAGCCTCGTTATCCGCACGTTACCCTTGAGGAGGGGGAGGATTTGGGGATACAACGTCAAGGACCCGAGAGTCCCAGTCACTTTTCCTGGGATGGATAGGCTCCCTTCATGGAGCGTGACATGTGGACGTGGGAAAAATGATAAGTCAAGCCGCTGAAATTCCGGTTCAACTCCCACTCTCTGGGAAATAATGGCTGCGATTTCTCCCTTGATCGGTTCCAGGTTGACTAACGTGGGTAAAAGAAGGATGAAGATTAAGAGGAGAACTAAGAAGGTCCCCATAACTATCATTATCCAGAGCACTGTCTTTTTCCGTCCGGTCATTAAGGAACTTGCCCTCCATCTTCGGCACTTCTGTGCTGCTGCTCTTGACGAGTCTGTCCATACTTTTTGCCAGTGCACATTCCATTCATTAGCGCCGTTTATAGGGTTGTACTACCGCAGTTTTTATGAGCTGTCCTTTTTTTAGGGATTGATTGGGAGCGATTCCGTTCACTAGGGAAGTCGTTTTCAGGTTCCATGCGTTATTCGTGCGCTTTGATAGCTGCGCAAGCGTTTCGCTTCCTCGGGCGGCCACTACCCGCAGTCGAGTTTCGGTGATTGCTCCACGTTCTTTAGCGGTCATGGGGCGGAAGCTGAGCGCTGTTTCACGGAGCATCTCACGGTACCTTTCCGGGGCCAGACCGATAAACTGATAAATCAGACCACGGTAAGCCACCCACAGAAACGCCAGATGCATTGGCTCTTTGCCGCTTGTATCCGTGTAGAGGTTTAGATGCGCCGGGAGCTCTCCGATCTTTAGTGACCTCGACTCGGTCGGTTTCGCACCGTACTTTTTGTAGAAAGCCCGGGCGAAAGCCTCCGCGGCCTGACCGGGGTCGGTTCCCTTACCGGCTATACCCAGTGCCAACACTCCGTCCTCTTTTGGAGCCTTGGCAAACACCGCCTGGGGTGTGTTCATGGCTTTCCAACCTGGGGGAAATTTAACCGAGAGATCCAGCTCCGGATGGAGGAATTTGCGGCCCTGCAATACGCCCGTGGCCGGGTTCTCGCCGATCAGCAGGCCGTCCAGTTTACGCGAATAAGCGTCTGAATTGGGTGCCACTCCCGGCTGATCCGTCCATTCGATTTTTTGAGCATCCCTTTTAAGCCGGTTTACACGATCAGGAGCGCTGGGATGGGTGTCAAAAAAACCGGGTACCCTTTTTTCCCCTGTATAAAGCTCGATAAAATCCTCGAGACGGGCCAGAATGGGGGCCAGGGCTGCAGGGTCATATCCCGCCGACGCCGCGAGCTGCTGCCCAAACTGGTCTGATTCGAATTCATCCTGCCGGCTGTGGGAAACCAGATACGCTCCACCGAGGAGATTTACCGGCGCATTGATCAAGTTGCCGAGATTTTCACTGAGCACCCCGCCAACGATTCTGCCGGGAAGACTCAACAGACCCGGTCCCCTGGCTTTGGCCATCTGGCGCGCGGAATGACGGCGACTGACGTGAATGATTTCGTGGCCCATGATACCTGCCAGTTCGTCTTCGTTGTTCGTTAGTGCCAGCAAGCCCCGCGTCACATAGATGTAACCACCGGGCAAGGCAAACGCATTCGGTACATACTGGTCCACGATGGAAAAGGTGTAATCGAAACGCTGATCCGGGTTTACTTGCGCCAGCCGTTGGCCGACCTTATTGAGATATGCTGTGGTGTTTGCATCGTCGACGATACCCATCTCTGTTTCCACCATCTCGGCCGCTTCCCGGCCCATTTCCCGGTCCTTTTCAACCGACTGCATTCCGACCGCACATCCCATGATAAAGACTGTCGCACAAATCGGGACTGATAAACGAAAGTTTACATTGAAGATTGTTTTTTTCCTCCTCATCATCGAACCTCCGCGTGTTTCGTGTTAGAGATCAATCTCACAGAAGCGCTAGATTCGTTCTGACCCTTGCACCTTTGATGGGAGACCCACAAAGGTTTTGGCGTGGGAAAGCGGGACGTCCGGGACAATCGGAAACTTTCCTCGGGTTCAACCCTAGGATTCGGGAAGATGGGGGGATGTTCGTTGAGAATATGCATAACGTCTGCCCCGGAATAACCAAATTCCTTAAGGCTCAACAAGCTTAGCACTCGTCCGCTGAGGTGGATCTCCTCATCTAAAGAAAACGAATCCGAAAAGACCTGCGAAGGATGCGGGAGAAACCCAGCGAGTCCATCGATCGAGCCTTTGCGCAAGAGCTCCCTTTCCCTGCGTCGCGAGAGCGCCGCTTGTGACTGTTTCTAAGTACGCCAGAAATAGGCGAAAAAGAGACTCAATGATGAGACATACGTCTCGCTTTGGTTTTATTATTTCTTCGTCCTCTCCTTTATGATTCTCTCCTTGACCTCTTTATACTCCTTTTCGGTAATAATACCCTTTTCGTACGCCTTCTGAAGATCCATTAACTCCTGACCCAGTGTGGTCGTTGTGGTTGTGGCTTCTACCTTCGCTTTCCCACCGCGACAGCCAGCGAAACCTATCCCCAAAATGATCACCATCACTATTACGCACACTCTCAAATACTTCATGGTTCAGTCCTCCCTCTTTAGGGTTTGGATCTCTACGGCAACGTAACAACGCTCCTATGCACCCACTCTTGAGGTTTACCCGCTGCTCCTTTCAGTTTATACCAATCGCCCTCGAGAGAGATATATTCAAGCCCTTCACCCTTGGTGGCCTGCCGTATGACCGAGTGGTTGGTCCCTGGCCCACCCCGAATGTTAATAGTCGTCTTCGCGTAGACGATTTGAGCTGATCCCGTGGCAGCTAACTCCTGTTCACCCTTTCTCTCGGCGCTCACCAACGCTTTCCTGAGATCGGCCGACTTGGGATTGCTGACCTTTTGGGTCACGAGAATATCAACCGGCCTAACTGGTTTTCCATAGTAGGCATTGTTGGATTTGTCGCTCACCTTTACGACAGCACCTTCCAGAGAGACCCCTGCAAAAGCCCCTTTGGTTCGCGCGTAGGAGAGGATGTGTGCCGTAACACCCTTTGTGGCCGCTCCAACACCGACCGGCCCTGCGGCTACGGAGAAATCGCCCCCGAGCTTAACGGATGACGTGTAGAGCGACTCCAAAGCCCTACGCGTCATGATCATCAAGATCACCTCTGCCTTCTGGCCGCCGATCTGAAAACCCAGGCTCGCAGCGCCCATGGTGTAAAAACCAGGTTCGCTCCACCTGCCCGTCTTCTCATCCCGGGCCAGAAGGACCCCGCTGCCGCCGGAA
>DAOVAK010000344.1 GCA_030671095.1 Deltaproteobacteria bacterium
TTCTTTTTTCCCACGCTTCTCTATGGCCGCAGTCATGTCGCTATCAAGTTCCACGATTTTTCCACTCTTATTTATCCCAATAGCCCTGTTCTTGTGTCTCGGTTTCAATTGATCTGTGGAATTGAAGGTGTGGCTATCGCAATCAGCAATGAGAATTACACCCTCACCCACATCAGCCCAACCTTCGCCTTCCATCTCGCTATTGATTCCGTAGGAAGCACCCCCATTATGATCAGCAGGGCAGTGAAAGATCTTTTCTGTCACGCCGTATTCTTTTAAGTTTTCATAGGTTAGAAATTCAGCATAGGCGTGGTCTGATGCGTCCAACTTGATGAGAAAGGTATAGGCCTTTATAAGCCAGCCATTATTTTCCATTGCCTTTGCATATCCTTTTTCAACATGTTCTGGCTTTAAACGGGTCAGATTTCCAGGTAGACCCTCATTCTCTGCCACGTAAAGTTCTACTGCTGTTCGCAGGGCCCTCAAATTCGTCTGACATACCCTCTCTTTAGCGTGCGCAAGACAACGTTGGTGGAGATACATTGCAATGGCGGAGAGAACTAAAAGAATCGATACCACGACGAGCAACTCCATCAAGGTAAATCCTCTTTCATTTTCCCTCACTCGCTTTAAGCCCAGTTGCGAACGAAAATAGCCCATCTCTTTCTCCTTTAAAAATCTCTTTCCACTTTCTCAAGCCTCATGATCGGTGCTGGCCGTCCTGACCTTCTCCAGTTTCTCTATGACAACCTGCTGGGACCAAAGCAACCAAGCCAGAGCCTATGACAACGAGACTGATCGAGAAGGTCTCTTTTTCGTTTCAAGTATAAGTATTTAAACGGAATTTTGCAGGAAAGACAATCGGTAGAAGTTCTGATTTTTTCTCATACTCAGTGGCGGTATGACTAATACCTGCGTACTATGAGTAATAGTGAAGCGATAAGAATTTCGCATGATCGGTGGGAATCCTGAAAGGCAAATGGCATACAAAAGATAGGCCGATGGTTTTCTTGTTTCTCTGAAATCGGGGCGGAATTGGGCGTCAGATCTTGATTCATCAACAAAACAGAGGGGTATAATAGCTTAGTACTAAGGGGAGCAACTGATGTGAAAATTTTACGCTTGAGAAATGCTTCTGTTCTTCTGCCCGTCTACCTTGATTTGAGCCGGAGCTGATAAAAAAAGACAAATAAATACCTTATCAAATCCAGGAATTTCAAGGATGAAGAGTTGTTCCCTATTCCTTTCCATTCAGTTGAACAGCAAGCATTGCCGGAGACAAAATTTGACAGTGAGGGGCTAAAGCCCTATATTCTTCTCTACCAAAGAGACAAAGAAAGGAGCTAAAGGGGAAGATGTTGTATGCGGATTATGATCACCCTCCCTATCGCCCCCCGAGTGAGGCGGGGAGTCTTTTGCTGCGAGTCACCCGCGGGTGCCCATGGAACCAGTGTACCTTCTGCTCCATGTACAAGGATACATCTTTTGAGAAACGTCCTCTGGATGATATCTTCCGGGACGTTGAGACGGCCCACAGGATTTACGGGGATCGACCTCGTACCGTTTTCATCGGGGATTCCAACAGCCTCGTGCTTGCGCCCGAGACGCTCGCAAAGATACTTGCACATCTTTACGAGCACTTTCCCGCCACAGAGCGGGTCACAAGTTATACTCGCGCCCGAACACTCTGCAAAAAATCCATCGACGAACTCCGTCTGATCCGCCAGGCAGGACTCACACGCCTGCATGTGGGTTTAGAGTCGGGCGACCCTGAGCTCCTCAAGGAGATCAAAAAAGGTGCAACACCTGAGCAGATGGTGGAAGGATGCCTGAGAGCTAAGGAGGCGGGCTTTGAAGTTAGCCTCTATGTTTTGGCAGGGATCGGGGGAGAAGAGAAGTGGCAACAGCATGCGGATGGTACCGCAGCCGTGCTAAACCAGGTGGACCCTCACTTCATCAGGATTCGCACCTATGTTCCTACCCCTCATTCTCCTCTCTGGGAAAGAGTCCAGAATGGTTCGTTCCAGCTGGCCTCAGCCGAGACGATCCTCCGGGAGCAGCGACGCCTCGTTGAGTTGCTCCACGTTACATCTCAATATCTAAGCGATCATATTTCCAACTATGTTCCGGTGTATGGAAAGCTGCCTGATGATAAGTCATCGATGCTTCAAACCATTGACAAGGCCCTGGACGATCTTCAACGGGATACCAGATATCGTGAGGTCCTTGAGCAGAAACGATACTTGACGAGACTCTAAGAATATAAAGGGGGTCACATCTTCGTTAATTTGCAAGAAAGGAGTATAACAGATGCAGGTTCCGGATTATCCCGCAGAGACTATCCTTGCATTCACGACTGTCCCCCTTAAGCTTGGCTTCGGGGCAGCAGATGAGGTTGGCTATGAGGCAAAGCGATTAGAGGCAAAAAGGGTGCTTATTTGCACAGATAAGAACCTAAGGGCCACCGGTCATCCGGACAGGATACAGAAGATTATTGAGAAGGAAGGGATTGGTGCGGAGATCTATGACGATGTCCGTGTGGAACCCACAGACAAATCCATCGATAAGGTGGCCAATGACTTAAAAGGGAATGAATTTGATCTTTATGTGGCCGTAGGTGGGGGCAGCACCATCGATACGACCAAAGCTGTCAGCCTTCTGATTACATATCCTGCACCGGTCATGGAATATGTGAATAAACCGATTGGTCATGGCAAACCCGTACCCGGCCCGCTCAAACCTCTGCTTGTTCTGCCCACAACATCCGGCACAGGGAGTGAAACCACACCGGTTTCAGTCCTGGCTATTCTGGACATGAAGGTAAAAACCGGGATCTCCCATCCCCTTTTGAGGCCAACCATGGCCTTGCTGGATCCCCTACTCACAGTAAGCATGTCCCCTGAGATTACCGCTTCGACGGGTATGGATGTATTGACCCATGCCCTGGAATCTTACACGAGCCTGCCTTTTGATAAACGAAAAAAACCGGATCATCCCAGCCAAAGGGCCGCCTATATAGGATCCAATATATTCAGTGACATCTTTTGTGTTAAGGCTATTGAAATAGTGGGCAGATACTTAAGACGGGCCGTAGCAGACCCCTATGATCTTGAGGCAAGATGGCATATGATGGTGGGTTCCACCCTGGCAGGGATCGGATTCGGGAATGCAGGGGTACACATCCCCCATTCCATGGCCTATCCCATTGGTGGGATGGTACGCGACTACAGGCCTGCGGGGTATAAGGAGGAAAAAGTAATGATACCCCATGGTCAGGCAGTAACCATAACCGCTCCTGCTGCTTTCAGGTTCACCGCACCTATCTGGCCGGAAAAACACGCTTACGGGACTCAACTTCTCGGGCTGAAAAAGAAGGACATGTCGGTCAAAGAGGCTGCAATGGCCCTCTCAGATGAAGTCATAGCATTGATGAAGGATATCGGCTTCCCTAATGGTTTAAGTGAAATGGGTTTCACCGAGGCCGATATCCCTCAGATCGTTGAGGGGACCTTGAAACAGCAAAGGCTCCTGGTTGGATGTCCTCGGCAGGTGGGGGAAAAGGAGTTGACGCAAATTGCCCGGGAATCCATGACATATTGGTAAGAAAACCCATCAAATGGAATTGCAAGAACCTGGTATCTCCCTAAACCCTTCTTTCCAAAATGGCACTTCGAGTCATACCGGTGCCCACAGAATCGTACATTATTATTTTTGCATGTCTTAGGATGTTTCGGATTGAAGGATTGGGATAATAAAGGGCAGGGCTGTAATAAATAGCCCTGCCCTTTAGGTTTCGATGGTTACTGGGGAAGTTCTAATTTAGCCACCGTGGTGCGCAGCTTGTCAGAATTTGGGTTAATGGCGTCATGGGTCACAAAGATGTCCACTGGCCTCACGGCTTTCCCATAATAGGCTTTGTTCCACCCATAATTTTCATCTACGACAGCACCATCCACCGCGATACCAATAAAGGCCCCTTTGGTCCGTGCAAAGGAAACATAGTCCACATTTAGACTTGACATGGCACCCTGAACGCCAGCACCGAGAGGCCCTACAGCAACGGAAGTCTCTCCACCGAACTTGAAGGAGGTGCTATACAGCTTTTCCAGACCCTTCTGCGTCATCACCATAAGAACCACTTCTGACTTCTGACCGCCAAACTGAAGACCGAAGCTCACTGAGCCTATGTTGTAAAAAGCGGGTCCGACCCAAT
>DAOVAK010000577.1 GCA_030671095.1 Deltaproteobacteria bacterium
GTATCGAAAAAATCAGAGGGTTCACGGAATGTGATCCTCAATTTCACGATATCTTTTCCGATATATTCATGGACAAGGTGGCTTGCACCAATATAATGGCCCGGCTTCCAGTGCTCATCCCAGTCTCCAACGAGATGGTCATGGGGGTGCCACATTTTGTATTTTTCTGTATCCCCAGCATATCCAAACCACCAATCGATCATCTTCCCCTCGCACCGGGGCATACGGGTCAGAACGCAGACATGCATGTCACCATTGGCAAGACGCGTATATCCTGTCTCCATGGGCAGATAGCCGGGTTCCAGAAGTTGATTGACATCTTCAAGTTTCATGGCACTCCTCCTTTTGTTATGAATGATGCGCGTGCCGTTTCGTTCTTTAAATATCGTGGACTCATAACCACTTTTCTCTATTCCGTTACCCTGTGCCTCATCAGATTCGAATTCTGGCAAGGACTAGGGTCACACCCCTTTTGACTCGGCATGAAGACGTTGACCACCCATGTCAGAACCCGCCATTTCATGGTGTGGCCTTCAGAAAAGCATCCGTTGTGATAACCCATCCAAAAAGAGTCTCAACATTCCAAAGTGTAGCTTCTTGGGTTATGGGGGGACCCACGCTGGTAACCGCGTCTGATACAATAATTGGCCAATAATCCAAGAAGTATCCATCCCTGAGTGTCGATTCCACGCAAACATTTGTCGCAACGCCCGTATAGATGCAATATTTTATGTGATGGGTCTTCAGTACAACATCAAGGTTCGTTCCCGCGAAGCCACTATAACGCTGTTTCCTGATGATTATGTCTCCAGGGTGTATTTCTAATTCTGCACAAATCTCTTCGTCCCAAGACCCTTCAGTGACAAACTTCCCCCAATATTTGGGGTTATTTCTCATCATCACAAGTCCCACTTCTTTATACCAATTTGGAGATTCAGGGCCGCCACTATTGGAGTAATCAGGATCGTAACTCATTTTTAGAAATGCGATCTTGCAGCCTGTTTCTCGTGCGTCATCGATAATCTTTTTATTATTATCGATGACGCCTCTGGCTGCAGATATGTCCCACCCAAAAGTATCGAACATGCCACCTTTACTCACGAATGCATTCTGCATATCAACCACAATCACAGCCGTCCTATGCAAATCTATTTCAATGGATTCCGGTTTTGCACTTATGGTTGCCATCTTCAGAGGTCTTATAAATCCCTTTGGTTCCCGTCCTGCTGGGGGAATCGGGCTTTTTTTGCTTTGCACTAGGTAGTACCTCCGTAATGCATATCTCACTGGAAGTTGGGGTTCCCTGTAGCATCGACACCCAGAATCCCCTTTTCAAACAACTCCATGGCAAAACCGATGGTTACCCCTGCCGATATGGTGTCCAACCCCAGTTCGTCTGCGAGACGGTCAGCAGCAATAATGCTATCCACATTGTCCACACCGATCTGCCCGCCAAAGGAATACATGGTCTCGAACTCCGGACCTTCGGAAAGCGCTCCCGCGTAAGGCCCTGTACGTGCCAAGTTCCCGCACGCTGCACGGGGACCGAAAATGCGCTGGGCCTGTCGAATTCCGCTACGTTTACCCCTTTGAATTCATGAGAATTCGGGAGTATTCAACGGGGGCGGGCCTCATTTTGAGGATTCAACAGGCCTCGCTGCGCATTTCCAATTCTGTTAATTTTCGTCTTCGCTTAATGAGCAGGGCTAAGGGCAATGATATGACCCTAAAAACCCTATTTCAGGACATCCCTTTTAACTTATGGATTGAGACCGTTTTTCCTTCCACAGGCAGATTTTTGTAATTGCCATTGGCGACGAGCACCGCTTCAAAAGGAAATTTCTCTCCCTTGACCCACTGGAGGCATCCAGAAGGTGATATGGCAATATTTTTTTCGGTGAATTTAGTGGGCCCCTGTAAGGTCATTAGATCCGTATCGGCCAGAGCCTTTCGGAGCGTCTCCTTGTCGAGGGTTTCCGCCCGCCTGAGGGCGTCTGCCAAGATTTCGTAACCGGAATAACACCCGCCCAGGGGTTGGGTCCACTGTTTGCCGGACGCCTTTTCGTAAGCGTCGCTAAATTCCTTTGCCGTTTCACCAGTCAGAGACGATTTAAAGGGATAAGCAGGAAGCCACACGGCCTCTGATGTGACGCCTATTCCCAAACCGCCGCCGATGGCCTCCATCGCGGAAGAAAAGAGGCCCGCCCTCCCGGCCGTACAGACTTTCGGGATAAATCCCATGCGGTGGCACTGTCTCCACATGGTCGTGAAATCGGGCGGAGACATGTTTGCAAATAGGATTTCCACCTTCCCTTTTTTCCACCCATTGATTTGGGTGGTGTAGTCCCTGGTTCCCGCGGGGAACCTACCCAAGTCAACCATTGAATAGCCTCTGGGTCCAAGTGCGTGACCAGCGCCTTCTGCCCAGGCTATACCATCGGCGTCATTCTGGGCGCATAGGGCAACCACTTTATTGGTCGCAACTTGATCCCAGGCCTGTATGAAGGATGCCATAAAATCCCTCACACTCATGGAAGCGTTAAAACACCATTGATATTTCCCTCCTTGCAGAAACATCTCAACTGGCATCATGGTGCTGACCGATGGCATCTTGAACCTTTCGCAGACACCAGAGACCGGGGTCACCGTGGCGGGTGTGGCAGAGACGTACATGATGTCTATCTTGTCTTTGAGAATGAGCCTGGAACCCAGTTCACCGGCCTTGGTTGGGTTGCTTTCCGTGTCCAAAATCTTCACCTTGAGGGGC
>DAOVAK010000663.1 GCA_030671095.1 Deltaproteobacteria bacterium
GAGCTCAGGCCCGAAAATAAATTGACCCGAATTGCAGATGAACTTCTGTTTCAATAAAAAGCCAGAATGAATTTCCTCTACCGCCAAAGAGAGCTGGAATATATGTTTAGGGATTCAGACGCACGGATATTTGTAGGCCACAGCGATTACTGGAGAGATAGAGTCGGGTCTGTTTGGGCAAATTTTAGGACCCTCACTGAGAAAACACTTAACTGCGAGTTATTAAAAAGAGCGTGCACCGAGTGATATTGAAAGGAGAATCGTGAGATGGAAACCTTTTTCACAATTCGCAATCTGGCTGACATTGAAGAGGTTGAAAAGGTGCCGCTTGCTGAGCGAGTCAAGGAAAAGAGCACTTATGAGCTCATTGAAAAGGGCGCAGACATCAATCCTGATGCTATAGCCATAAGCTTTCTTCGGGATGGTAATACCTATAATAAACCCCAACAGATTACATACAAAGAGTTCATGGCTAAAATAGGGCAAACAGCGAACATGTTTGCTGACCTGGGCATTGGGGCGACAGATGTGGTGACCTATCTCCTGCCCAATTTGCCTGAGACCCATTACATTCTCTGGGGAGCTGAGACAGCAGGTATCGCCAACCCGATCAATCCCATGTTGGAGGCGGCGACGATAAAAGAAATTTGCCAAGCCGCAGGCACCAAAGTTTTGGTAGCCCTTGGGGAGGCCCCCGGATCTGATATATGGCAGAAAGTTGACTCGATCCGTAAAGAAATTCCTTCTCTGAGTTGCGTGGTTCGCGTGATGGGCCCCACAGACAAGGCAGGGGGAATTTATGGTTTTGAGGAGACTGTGGAAAAGTATGCCAGCGACCGTCTGACATTTGAACGCCAAATCAATCCTGAAGATATTGCCTCCCTTTATCACACTGGGGGAACCACAGGCAGGCCAAAACTGGCTCAGAGAACACATCACAATGAAGTCGTACTAAGCTGGAGCCTAATGGCCTCCACAGAGTTGCAACCGGGTGAAGCCGTGTTGGTCGGGCTTCCCCTCTTCCATTGCAACGGAACATGCATAACAGGATTACTGCCCTTTTCCCTTGGAGGCCACGTAGTCATTCTCTCGCCTTCTGGATACCGCGACCAATCCATAATGATGAACTTTTACAAAATCGTGGAGCACTACAGACCCGTTTTTTTCTCCTGCGTGCCCACAGTTTTGTCTGTCCTCTTGGACATCCCGGTAGGGGAGGACGATATCTCTTCGCTGAAATACTTGGTGTGCGGAGCGGCCCCCCTAAGCGTGGAACTCTTCCAAAGGTTTGAAGGGCATTCAGGGATGAAGATTCTGGAAGGGTACGGCCTGACAGAATCAACTTGCGCCTCTTCCGTCAATCCCAAAGATGGCGAGAGAAAGATCGGAAGTGTGGGTCTGAGGCTACCCTATCAGCGGATAAAGGTAGTTATACTTGATGAGGAAGGACAATTTGTTAGGGAGGCCAAAAGTGGGGAAATCGGTGTCGTCTGCATTCATGGTCCCACCGTTTTTAAGGGATACGTGGAAGACGTCCACAATAAGGGCATCTGGGTTCAGGGAGACTGGTTCAATACGGGAGATATGGGACGCCTGGATGAAGACGGCTTTCTATGGCTTACGGGCCGCAGCAAGGAACTGATTATCCGCGGGGGACACAATATCGACCCGGCATCCATCGAAGAACCCCTTTACAAGCTTGATGGCGTTAAAATGGCAGCCGCAGTGGGCAGACCCGATGCACACGCCGGTGAGGTACCGGTGGCCTATGTGGAGCTCGGTGAGGATTCCTCTTTAACCAAGGAGGAAATAATGGAATGGGCGGGTAAGGAAATTGGGGAGAGGGCCGCTATTCCGAAGGAAGTGTTCATTGTGGATAAGATGCCGCTCACTGCGGTGGGGAAAATATTCAAGCCCGCCCTGAGTTGGGACGCAACCCAAAAAGTATACAAGCAAGAACTTGAGGCCTTGGGGGAGCTCGTCGCCTCGATACACGTTGAAGTGAGCGAGGATAAGGTCCATGGAACCAAAGCCACCATCCATATTAAACCCCACAAAGGTGTGGACGCCGAGACCATAGAAAAACGTGTTCCAGAGATTTTAGCTCGCTACACGGTGCACTATGAGCTCTTGATAGAGTAACCTAATTGTTCCCCTGACAGCGCATGCGCCATTATTATAACAGATCGACTAATGTCCGTTCACCGATATTAACGTACGTTAATTAACCAAGTTTCTCATCTCTTGATTCCATTTTTTATATTTTTGGTCACTCACCCGTTACAGAGAAAGTAATGTTTCCCATCACAGAACGAAATCATTATCGTTTTATGTAGCAGAAAGGCCGAAAAAGAATAAGAGAGTTTATGAGATAGCGCTTAGAGTGA
>DAOVAK010000453.1 GCA_030671095.1 Deltaproteobacteria bacterium
GCCTTTGATAAGCCCAGAACCCAGGTATTTGCCAATGCCATATACAGAAGCGGGGATCTTAGTATCGTAGTGGGCTATTTTGAACTGCTCGCCGTATCTGGGGTGATTCACCCACTCGCCCTTCATTTTGATGATCTCTCCAACCGTAGGGGCCGCTATATTTCCCACCACGGTCACCAGCCCTCTATGGCCATCCACCTTTACCTTGGCGATGGTGAAGCCGGTCTCCACGCTGGTGTAAGTGATTCTTTCGATTTGTCCCTTGAGTTCCATGGGGGCACGCTATTGAAACAATGGGAGGTCGGTCCCTAGAGAGCGATTGAAATCATAGTCATGGTGATATCTTTTTGAAGTCACCCCTCAGCGTAACCACCCCTATCACAGAATTGCTCGTATTCGGAGATAAACTGTGCCCCAAACAGCACAATCATGCCTGCTATCTCCAGGGAGAGCAGGGCGACAATGGCGGTTGTCATTGAGCCGTAGATGATATTAACCATGGACAGGGTGGCGAAATACCAAACCAGGATATGGCGTACGATTTCCCACAGAACTGCAGCGGCGGTACCGCCGATTAGCGCATATCGCAGTCGGATCTTGCCTACCGGCATAATCATGTAGATTGCACTCAAAAGTACGATTAAGCCGACGAAGCCCGATAGATAGATAAAGATCTCACTTATGTGATCCATCCTTACAGTCCAGGCAAACAGAGTGAAACTCTTCCCTTCCACGGTCTGCAAAGCTCCGCTTAGAAGTGTGATCAATAGTAGGCCAATAACCAATACAATTGTGAAAATGTAGGGTAGGAAAGCAGAAACAAGTAAATGACGTCGTTCCGTAGTTGCGCGGTGAGAAAAGATGACTTCCATGGTATTTTCCAACACCATAAAGGCGATGGAACTGAAGAAAAGCATGACAGCAATACTTATCCATCCTGCCACCCTGCGATGCTGAAGGAATTCTTCTGCATGCCTGAGAAGGGTTTCGGTAAGACCAGGTACCACCAGTTGGAGATTTTTTCCTATATAAAGAAGTAATGTCTGCTCATCTACCAGGTGTGAAAGAACGATTAACGACAAGGTAAACACGGGGATAATCGAAAGCAGGGTATTGTAAGCGATAGCGCCGGACAGAATCAGTCCCTTATTAGCGTGGAAACGTAAAACAACTCGCCACACAAACCGAAAAGGATTCTTCAATATTATGGCCAGACATTTCCTTTCCGTACTCATAGTGCATCAACCTTTTTTAAAAGGTCCAACAAAAAAACAAGGGGTAAGGAGATACATCTCTCTGAAGACACAAGTAGCCCACTCAGCCTTAACTACTGGAAAGCCTTTTTAAGGTTCTCCACATTTTGTCGCATCACGCTAAGGAAGTCACCCTCCTCCGGCACATTTCCGCCAGGGTCGAAAACCAAGCTATTCACCCCCATTGCTCTGAGTTTTGCCACAGAGGCAGGATTTGGCTCTCCTTCCCAGATCATCCATTTTGCAGGATGGTCCCTTAGAATGTTTCGCAGCCCCACTATTTGTTCGCCCGTCGGCACTTCATCGGGTTCCCAATGCAAGCTTCTGATATTCAAGCCGTAGCGTCTGGAAAAATAATCGTATACTGGATGAGACGCCATTAGTGGTTGCGACTAGTTCTTTGCAACGATCAGTTGGATGTTGCGATCAAGGGCCAACAAGTCCCTCTCGAGCGACTCGTAGTTATTTTGAAAAGTCTCTCTCAGGTGAGGATTTTTACGACTCAGAGCATCAGTAATTGCTTTGGCTTGTCTGGCCGCAAGGCTGAGGTCGATCCAGGTTGTAAAAGCGATGGCTTCGTGGGCATGCTCGCCCCCCGGACCATGGGAACGGGTGACAACGCCGGCGGTCTCGATATACTGCTTCTTGAAGCTGGCAGAGGTATCCTCCATCCTAAACCTTGGCAGGGTTACTTTACTCACCCACTTGGCATAATTTGCACCATTGTATTTGGGGTCACATCTTCATATATCATTTAAAATCTTTTCGACCCTGTTTTTTACCTTCTCCTCTGAATGCATGTAACCTCGTGCACGTCTTAGGGCCCCCGTAATAGTCGTATATCCTACTCCAAATGTACGCCCAATCTCTTGATGGGTAAAAACGCCAAGGCTACAAATTATATATATGGCAAGATCTCGATCCGGCCTTTTCTCTCTTCTGCGCGGCCTCAAAAGAGGTGAGGGGTCCTCCACTCCAAGCTTTGAAAACACCTTCCCAACGGCCAGAGAAATGTCTTGATCCTCTAATGCTGAGCGGGCTTGGGGCTTTTCTCGATGTCTCTCAGCTTGCAACCTTTCTTCCCACTCCTCAACAAACAGCTCACCGCCAAGAAAAAGGCCATATCTGAGTTCATCTAATAAATTGCCCTCCTCTTCAGCATAGTCGAGTTGTGCCTCCACAAAATTCTGCCTGCTCCCCCCATACATCCCAAGTACAAGAGTTGTTGTCAACCAGGGTTCTTTTTTTTTCTTTTCAGGCTTCACATACGCGGGATAACTGCTCCACGGATAATCTAATAAATTCGCTACGGTTCCCGCACGGACCGGGTTCCGATGAATGTATAGACACATGGCGGTAAAATACCGGTCATTTTCGACTACGAAGCTCTTGAATCGACCTTGAAACAGGTGACCAGCTCTGTTGTAGCGCCGGTTGAACCACATGGAATATGTGAGGCCCAACCATTGAATAGCTCTGGACAGATTAGCATGCCGGGTACGAATGAGGAGATGGTAATGATTGCTCATCAAAACATAGCCATGCACCTCAATATCAAACCGGCCCACCATCCTGCCGATGGTAGCTTTGAATCTTTCATAGTCATCATCGACGCGAAATATCTCTCTGCGCTCATTCCCCCGCGACAAGACATGATAATAAGTGTCTGGAAAATTCATTCTCACCGGTCGTGCCATGGTATCATGCTACCCTTAATCGTCTCTCTGTCAACCTTTAAATGATATATGAAGATGTGACCCCAGCACTTACTACGGCCCAGTCCAGTCATAAACAGACATCTCCAATCAAGACCCAGTCCAGATCTGGAATTTAAAGTGTTCCGTGCGGTAAGCTCTCAATTTTTCCTGCTGGTGTGATTTTGACATAAACCAGTTTTCGCTGCAAGTCCTTGATGGTAGATGTCCCGGCATACGTCATTCCGGACCTCAAACCTCCGACGATATCTGCGATGATGCCATCTTCGTTATTCCTGTAAGGAACTTCGGTTGAGACGCCTTCAGCTGTCCTCCATTCAGCCATGCCACCGTGGTAATCGTCCTGTACTTCACTGCTGGCCATGCCGCGAAATATCTTCACCTTGGTTTCTTCTCCGCCTTTTCCCACTCTGGTCAAAACCTCTCCTGGAGTAGGGGTGGTGCCG
>DAOVAK010000277.1 GCA_030671095.1 Deltaproteobacteria bacterium
CGGCGGTCTCTATTTATATTGGTATTCAATTGCAATAAGGAGCAGGGGTCGAAAAAAGATGGCTCAAAACATCATCGTAGTGGTTATTGTTTTGGCAGCAATTCTCTATACCTCCCGACGGGTTTACAGAATCCTCTCTAATAAAAAGGTTAAATGCGGGTGCGCAGCTGCAGAGGACTGCTCAGCCTGTTCTGTTCCAGACCGTATCAAAAAGAGTGGTTTTGGAAGCAGTGTCGATTCTACCCCCGGACCGCGAGCCTCATAAGGGCTCGTTTAAGGCGATCCATCCGGTGGCTAAGTAACATTCATAAGTGTTGGTATGGTCTGTCTTACTTACCCCATTCTTTTTTGAATCAGACAATGTGTAGAGAGATTGTAGCCATGCCCATACTTTCGAACGTTACCTATGGCCAAAAAGCCTGATCCGGGCGCGGGGAGCTTCACTCGCCTTCGCCAGGATGCCTCGCTGCCCCGCAAGCGGGATCTCCGCTTTGCTCCGAGAAGCACGGGGAGGAATGGCGAGAGGCGACCGCGGCGTAGCCCGCAGGGCGAAGCCGGGTGGCTTCGGCGTAGTTCCGCTTGGCTTTGCCACAGATGCCCCGCCCTTTAGGGTGGGGAGCTTCACTAAATAGGAGCTGTTTTTCCTCATGAAAAAAATCATCACGATGCGAGAGATGACCGATAATCAGGGCGGTATGATTAAGCGCGTATCCGCAAGCGGAGATATGGGGAGGAGAATACGAGAGATGGGGTTGGTTCCTAATACCTATATCCAGATTCAGGGACGCGCCCCCCTCAAGGACCCTGTCGCCATAAAAATAAGGGATTTCATCCTTACAATGAGAAACAATGAAGCCGATCATATCCTGGTAGAGGTGGATATAGACGAGTAGGTGGACATGTTGAAGCGAAAGATCACCATAGCCCTCTCAGGAAACCCCAATTCTGGCAAGACGACCATATTTAATGCCATCACCGGGGCCAGACAGCATATCGCCAATTATCCTGGGGTCACAGTGGAGAAAAAATATGGGAGGATTAAACACAAGGGCTATGACATTGAGGTGGTTGACCTTCCAGGTACCTACTCTCTGACCGCCTATTCCTTAGAGGAGATCGTGGCCAGGGATTTTCTGGTCAACGAGAGACCAGATCTGGTGGTGGATATTGTGGATGCTTCCAACTTGGATAGGAACCTCTATCTTGCCGTCCAGTTTAAGGAGTTGGGAGTACCGTTGATCATTGCCCTCAATATGATTGATGTGGCGGAGGCGAGAGGGATAATGGTGGACCAGGAAACCTTATCCACTTTGTTCGGTGTCTCCGTTGTTGCCACAGTGGCAAGATCGAACAAAGGCATTTATGCCCTTCTGGATAAGGTTGTTGAAGTGGCATTGAATGGGCGGGAATGGCAACCGGCAATCATATCCTATGGGAGCGATATCGATCAGGGTCTGAACGAGATCGAAGATATCATAAAAGGGACTGATGCCTACGACAAAAGATACCCCCCCAGGTGGCTGGCCCTCAAGTGTATGGAGGGGGACAACCAGATCGTGGAGTTGATTAGGAGCGATCATGAGATAAGCTCGGCTGTGGATGCCATCTGCAAGAAGACATCCAAACATATCATGGACACCCTGGAGGAAGGGCCTGAAGGGATCATAGCTGAACACCGCTATGGGCACATCGCCGGTATCACCAAGAAGTCTCTAAAGAGGAGGATTGAATCTCGCCTTAATTTTTCGGACAGGATAGACAAGGTCTTAACCAATCGCATTATCGGACCACTCTTCATGATGGCCATCCTCTATAGCATCTATGAATTCACTTTCTGGGTCAGTGGAGGCCCTGTCAGTTGGCTGGAAGTTTTCTTTGGATGGTTGAAGGGCATGGTCTCTTTATTCATTTCAGAAGGCATTCTTTACTCCCTGATCGCTTCCGGAATCATCGATGGTGTGGGCGGTATCCTTGGCTTCATCCCCCTTATCATGTTCATGTTTTTTGCCATCGCCATCATGGAGGACTCGGGTTACATGGCGCGGGTGGCCTACATGCTGGATAGAGTGCTTCGCTGGTTCGGACTACATGGCAATTCTGTTATGGCCCTTCTTGTTAGCGGGGGGATTGCAGGGGGATGTGCTGTGCCAGGCGTCATGGCGACGAGGACCCTGAGAGATCCAAAGGAGAGGATCGCCACCCTGCTGGTGGTACCCTTTATGAACTGCGGAGCCAAGTTGCCCGTGTTTGCCGTGCTCATCGCAGCCTTCTTTGCAAAAAAGGAGGCGGGAATGATGTTCATCTTTACTTTGCTTTCCTGGTCTTTCGCCCTTTTTGCTGCAAAGATGATTCGAGCTACTGTTCTCAAGGGGCCGAAGACACCCTTTGTTATGGAACTCCCACCCTACCGGTTTCCGACCCTCAAGGGTCTAATCATCCACACCTGGGAGAGAACATGGCAATTTATAAAAAGGGCAGGCACATTCATCCTAGGGATGTCCATCCTTTTGTGGGCCATGATGACCTTTCCGGGCTTGTCTGAAGAGCAGATGAAAGCCTATGAGGAGCAGCGGGGCGGGCTGAGGGATTCTTTTCTTGCCCTGCCTGAGGTCAAAGCCATGATCAAGGATGAAAAAGCGCTTGAAGATCTTGATGAACTTGTCAATTCGTATAGCCAGGCCATGAAAGAAGATTTAACATCCGCGAAAACGCTCGAGAAAAACCCATTATTCCCCCTTGTCAAAACGATCTTTGCTGATACGCATGTCCAGAAAGAGGGTGAGGAGGGCAACCTTATACAGATGATAGTGGCCCCCGCCTATCTCCGCTATAAGGAAGAACTGGCTCGGATTGACGGCCGCCAAAACCAGGCCACATTGAAAGGGACTATAGCTGGTCGAATCGGTCAAACCCTAGAGCATGTCACCTCTGCAGTGGGCTTTGACTACAGAACAAATATCGCTCTTATAGGGGGTTTTGCCGCCAAGGAGGTGGTGGTATCTACCCTAGGAACCGCCTATTCTTTAGGTGAGGTGGATCCTGAAAAGAGCGGTTCCCTTTCTGAGAAGTTGAAGGAAGATCCTCAATGGAATCCGCTCGTGGCTTTTACCCTCATCCTCTTCACCATGCTCTATGTCCCTTGCTTTGCGACCGTCATCAGTATCAAAAAAGAGAGCTCTTGGAGGTGGGCCGGTTTTTCAGTGGCCTTCAATTTGATCGTGGCATATCTGGTTTGTTTTGTGGTCTACCAGATAGGTTCGGCCGTTGGATTGGGGGGGTAGAAAATTGGAAGTAAAAATGTTAAGAGAACCCCGCTCAGCCCGCCAAGAGTTTTTGCACGGTTGTTTCAAAAGGCTGAAATGTTACCGAAATATTAGGTTTTGAAAGGCAATAAAATGGACAGGATTCCGATAACGAGGGAAGGTCTTGAAAAGCTAAGGACTGAATTGGACCGCCTGGCGAGTGTGGAAAAACCGCAAAATATTAGGGCAATAGAGGAAGCGAGGGGTCACGGAGACTTGAGTGAAAATGCCGAATATCACGCGGCCAAAGAGAGGCAGTCCTTTCTTGAAGGCAAAATTAATGAACTTAAGGCCACTATTGGAAAATCAGAGGTGCTGGAAGTGGAGAGCGGTCCAGCAGATCGGATCGTCTTTGGGAGAACTGTCCGCCTGTATAATCTCCAGACTGACGAAGAGATAGCGTATCAACTCCTTGGTCCATATGAATCTGATCCTGAGAATGGGAAGATATCGGTCACTTCTCCACTGGGACAGGCCCTGATTGGTAAAGAGGCAGGAGATGAGATCCGTGTCACAACGCCGGGAGGCGTCCAGGAGTTTGAAATCCTTGAAATTCGTTAGGGATCCGATGGAGACCATTCAGGCCGACAAAATGGTGACGATGAGATATGTCATGAAAACCCATCTTACGGATGGGACTTTGAAAGATCATCCGGAAGAAGAGGTTAATTTTATCTTTGGTGTGGACCGTCAGGTTCCAACCCTTGAGAAGGCACTTGAAGGCGCAGGGGTGGGACAAAAAATGAACGTCACCATACCAGCCGCAGAGCTCTATGGAGACCACGATCCCTCACTTGTGAGAGAAATACCCAAGAAGGGTCTGATAAAACAGAGGCTAAAGGCAGGGCAATTCTACAGGCAGATGAAAAAGGGGTGTCTAATCTCCTTCAAGGTCTTAGAGACCAGACCCGATACCGTGCTTGCAGATTTCAATAGGCCCCTCGCAGGGATCCGGGTTTCCGTGGATCTGCAGGTGCTCGCCATAAGGGAGGCGGAGAAGAAGGAGATTGATGCTGCCATGGAGGCACAGGTCAAAAGAAGCATCGGGTGCGGTTAGAGGGAACCAATGTCGGTAAAGGTCTTTATCCACGGACTTGAGAGCAGCAATCAGGGCACCAAAGGGGTTTTTTTCAAAGAAGAGTTCCCAGATATGATCATTCCCAATTTCCCAGGTACCCTGCAGGAGAGGATGGAGAAGCTCAATGAGATACTTTCAGGGAAATCTGGAATAAGAATTGTGGGATCCAGTTTCGGTGGGCTTATGGCCGCTGTGTTTGCTGCGGAACATGAGAACCGAGTTGATAAATTGATTCTCTTGGCGCCTGCACTCAATCTGATGGAATTTTCCGATTACCATCAGAAGAAATTATCTCTTCCTGTCTGGATATACCATGGTCGGGATGATGAGGTGATCCCCCTAGAGACAGTGGAAGAGATCGCAAAAAAAATCTTCCTAAACCTCACCTTCCATGCAATGGACGATGACCACTATCTCCACAAGACCTTCAAGACCATTGATTGGAAAACGCTCTTGGG
>DAOVAK010000769.1 GCA_030671095.1 Deltaproteobacteria bacterium
GAAACCGAGGAGGAATGTGGAATCAGAACCCGTATCAAGAATCTCCTTGGGATCTATTCCTATACCGGACGGCCGGTTGTCGTAGTCGTCTATGTGACGGAGTATTTGACAGGGGATCTCACTGTGGGGGACGAGGCCCAGGAAGTGAAGCTGTACCGGCTCGAGGAAATACCCTGGGAGGACCTGGCCTTCCCGAGCACAGCGGACGCCCTGAAGGATTATTGTAATCTAAGAAGTGTCAGTTGATAGTGGTCAGTTGCCTGCCCGCCATCGCTCTCGCTCAGGCGAGGCGGGCGGGTCCGTAGAGATGGGTAGAAGATAAGGGAAGCCTACTCCGTCCCGGCGGGACGCGAGTCCCTTCGGAAAAGGCTCCCGCACCCGGGGTTTCATGCTTTTTTCAAACAACGGACCATGGACCACTGACAACATACTAATGTGAAAGGAGTAAGATCGTGGAGGTCATGATAAAGCCTGAAGAAATCGAAGACTTGAGTCCTGAAAAATTGAAAGGAATCATGGAGAGATCCATGGAGGATATCTCATCCGTTTATGATGAGATGCGCAAGATCGTAAAAGATATCAGGGAAAACGGAGATGCCGTCTCTCTTAGGCATTACAAAAAACACAAAGAGGATATCTCCTCGGCGGACCTTGAGGCGACCCGTGAAGAGATAGCGGAGGCCTACAAACAGCTAGATACAAAGGTGGTAGATTGCCTCAAGATTGCGGCTGAGAACATCACCAAGTTTCACCGCGCTCAGCTTGAGAGGGATATGTGGTCCATAGAAATCTCAGAGGGCATCCTGGCTGGTCGTATCACCAGGGCCATGGATATTGTCGGTTGTTACATTCCCGGAGGAACGGCCGTCTACCCCAGCTCCATCCTTATGACCGTACTGCCTGCTAAGGTGGCTGGCGTGGAAACGATTGTGGCTGTGACCCCTCCCAGCAAGGGGATGGTGGCGGCCCCCGCCACCTTGGTGGCAGCGGATCTGGCGGGCTGCGATCGAATTTTTAAGGTGGGAGGTCCATGGGGAGTGGCGAGTCTGGCCTATGGAACAGAGACCATACCAAGGGTGGATAAAATCGTTGGACCAGGGAACAAATATGTCACCGCTGCAAAGATGATAGTCTATGGTCAAGTGGGCATCGATTCTCCGGCAGGTCCGAGCGAGGCATTGCTCTTGGCTGATGAGACCGGAGATGCGGATTTGATCGCTGTAGATTTTCTATCTCAGATAGAGCACGATCCCGACTCTGCAGCCGTGTTGGTCACCACCTCGCGGAAGCTGGCAGAAGAGGTCTGCGATTTGATAAACCAGGAATTCGATTCCCTTCCTAGAAAAGAGATCTTTGAATCCTCTCTCATCAAACACTCCCATGTTCTCGTGGCCAAGGATATGGTTCGAGCGATCGATTTTACAAACGAATACGCGGCGGAACATCTTCAGATTCTAACTGCGGATCCCTTTATTACCCTGAACAAGATAAAGCATGCTGGATCTATTTTTCTGGGACCGTATGCCCCTGTGGCAGTAGGTGATTATGCATCTGGGACAAACCACGTTCTCCCCACGGGTCAGTGTGCCCGGATGTTTTCTGGGCTTTCAGTGGATGACTTCATAAAAAAGCCCACGTTCCAGTATTTGAGTAAGAAAGGCCTGTCCAGTCTGAAGGATGTGGTGGTGACACTCGCTGAAGCGGAAGGCCTTCCCATTCATGCGAGAGCAGTCCAAGCAAGATTTAAATAGTTTCCGAACTGGAAACGGCCCTTTTCCACAACCTCTGCGTCAATCTGCAGGATTGCTTGTGCCTGCCCCGTGAAATGCGGAGCTTATTTCACTGGGGCGACATACTCAAGATAT
>DAOVAK010000100.1 GCA_030671095.1 Deltaproteobacteria bacterium
CTAGTGATACCCAATTTGACCAGAAAATCCCTATTATTTTTAAATGCTTAGACGAAGGAGCATTTATTGGGCAAGTGTTGAATGATAGGAGGCATTGAACTTGAATGCATAAAAATGTTCAGGTATGCAAAATTTTGTAACCAAATTATCCTATTCTATTGTCTGTCTTGTTCAAATGGATGACCCCATCTTCCACTTAAACGGCCCCAACATCTTGTGGGTGCGCCGCGATTCATAAACTCGTTCCATCAACGCCAAACTCGATGATTCTGACACCGTCCTGACAACTGAACCCCCTTGACTTCAACAGTGTTTTATTGTTCATTCAACTAAGCGTTTTCCTTCCAATCCGTTAACCTCTATTTAGGAGGTTACCATCATGGAGAAAATTCTCAGAGGATTCCGCATCGCCATTTCTTTCAGTTTCCTTAGTCTTTTCATTTTCTATATAGCTGTACCTTTCATTTCTCTTCTTTCAGGCTGCGTAACACCAGCTGACAAAGGAAATGCGAAAGCAGTTTCCCTGGAAGAAGCAAAAAAGGTTACGGCGAAATTTGAAGAAAAGACTTTTACACCCCCACCAAGGACTATCAATGACATAACACTCGTTCTGGCGCAAGAAAAGCCCAAGGATCTGGAAGCTTTCAAGAGGGCACGTGCCCTTGCAGACAGCGGGCCACCGGTCACAACACATGAATTGAAGCTGGCCAAATTCTACTTTGAAAGAGCCCAGACTGCGCACGAAGTAGGTCGAGCAAATCAGGAGATCGAAGACTATCGATTAGCGGCTAAGTACGGGGAGAAATCCGGGTTCATGTGCCAGACTAATGCACTAATGGGCCTGAGTACTGCTGAGGTTCGGGGGGGAAACTGGTCACAAGCAATTCAAGTTGGCGAGAAGGTCCTTTCGCAGGAAACAAAAGCAAACAGACTTGCAAATTGGAATTCCGTTCTCGCTTGGATGTACGCAAAGATAGGGGACCTCGATTCTGCACGTAAAGCTCTTGATCGAGCAGAAATGTCGAAGAATATGACAACAGGATGGACCAACTTTCCTAAGAAATGGCGAGACTTGATGAATTCCGCCATCGCTTCAGGTCGAGCAGCCTATTTGGACGCCTTGGGCAGGCTTAGCGAGGCTGAAGTTCAGCACATAAAGGCCGTGAAACTCTGGCAACCTCACAAGTCAGCATCCCCTTGGGAATGTGGAACAGCGAAAGTCTTTCCCAGATTGTATAACTGGAAGGTTTCAGATCTTGCTGACAACTTGCGTCGCCAGGGACGCCTTGTAGAGGCCGAATTCCAGGCCAGGAAGGCCGTTCGTGGGGCGCTCCAATCACATGGCCTTTATTCGGCCCATACCGCCATGATGGTTTCCAGGCTCAACAAGGTGATTTTCGAACAAGGTCGCTTTAAGGAGGCTGAGATCCTTGCCAGGGCTAACCTTGATGTGTACAGAAAATCTAGAACAGCCAGGGAATCTGCCTTACTGGCGGAAGCAAAGTCTGTCCTAGCCAGTGCTATCCTGGCCCAAAGGCGGTGGCATGAGGCCCTTGTAGAATATGATGCAATTCTTGAAGCCTTGAATCCCGACCCGGCTGCTTATGAGGGGTTCGTCTCGCAGCACCCAAATCTTTGGCTTGCCTTAGTCAAAGGAGATCGAGGCGCCGAAGCCCTCAAACTGGTGGAACCAGCTTACAACCTGACAAAAAAGCGCTTTGGTGAGACACATTATAATACTGCCGAAACCGGTGGGATCTTGGCCATGGCATTAAGCGTCACGGGCCAGAGAGATAGGGCTCTAAGGCAATTTTCAAGATGGGTACCAATTCTGACCAAAAGCTCCAGATTCGTTGAGAGCGGAGGAGAGACCAAATCGGCCAGAGATTTTAGGCTTGGTCTCATCCTGGACTCGTACATCAGGCTTCTTTCGGAGATTAGCGGCACCGAGTTGGAGAATAGGATGGGTATCGACGCGGCTTCCGAGGCCTTTCGGATTGCTGATGTGATCAGGGGGCAGAGGGTGAAGCGGGCCCTTGCCGCCTCCAGCGCCAGAGCAGCCACCAAAAGTCCTGAACTGGCGGATCTGGCGCGGCGAGAGCAGGATGCGCTGGCACAGATCGTTGCATTGAACGGACTTTTATCGGACGTATTGTCAGTCCCAGGTGATCAGCAGAACCCTGATGTCATAAAGGATCTAAGATCAAGGATTAATCTATTGCGAGGTGCTCGCATCGCCCTAGTTAAAGAGATTGAGGAGCGATTTCCTGACTATGCCAGTCTTGTAAATCCGAAGTCAGCCAACATTGATGAGGCCAGGAAGAATTTGAGGCCTCGGGAAGCGTTGATCGCTTTTTACATTGGTGATGACAGAAGCTTTGTATGGGCGATTCCTTATACGGGTTCAGTGGCATTTAACTCTGCCGATTTAGGCGCAAAGGAAATTGCCAAGATGGTTTCTAAATTAAGGGTAAGTTTGGACCCCAAGGTAAGTATTTTGGGAGAGATACCGGACTTTGATCTGGAGACTGCCTACAAGTTGTACAAAATATTGCTTCGGCCGATAGAGGCAGGATGGAAGAATGCGAATAACCTGCTCGTGGTGCCTCACGGGTCTTTAGGTTTTCTGCCGTTTTCTGTTCTTCCGACGAAACCAGTGACATTGGGACCTGAAGCGGAACCCTTGTTTTCCAACTATCGTGGCGTGCCTTGGTTGACGCGTACCCATACCGTGACGGTACTGCCTTCAGTGGCATCGCTCAGTACCCTCAGGGGACTCCAGCTTGAGGATCCGGGCCGACGGCCATTTGTAGGCTTTGGTGACCCTATTTTTAATCGCAAGCAACTTGCACAGGCTCATGATGGAAAGGGCAAAGTTATAACACAACTAGCCAGCCGTGGAGTACAGTTGAATATCCGGGGTATTCGGGTCACAAAGGATGGAAATGTGGATAACAAACAAATTTCATCAATCCAGCTGGGCGATTTGAATCGTCTTCCGGATACTGCGGAAGAGCTTAGGAGTATGGCTCAAGCCTTAGGCGCTGATCCGGTTCAGGATGTGTTTTTAGGAAAACGTGCATCGGAGCGTCAGGTTAAAACAATGAATTTGGCGGGCCGACGCGTCATCGCTTTTGCATCCCATGCCCTTGTGCCAGGTGATTTGGATGGTCTGGATCAACCGGCTATTGCCCTTTCTGCACCTTCAATCACAGGAGATAATGAAGATGGTCTGCTGACTATGGGTGAGGTCCTTGGTCTTCGTCTCAATGCGGCCTGGGTAGTACTATCGGCTTGTAATACCGCCGCTGGAGAGGGGACGGGTGCCGAGGCGGTCACGGGCTTGGGTCGGGCGTTCTTCTATGCGGGCACAAGAGCTTTATTGGTAAGCAATTGGCCAGTAGAAACTACCTCCGCAAAAACACTTACCAGCGAGCTATTTCAGCGGCAGGCTGCTAATCCAAAGCTCAGTCGAGCTGAGGCCCTAAATTACACCATGCTGCAGTTGATAGACAGGCTGAGCTATATGGATAATAAAGGAAGAGTCGTATTCTCTTATGCCCACCCGATTTTTTGGGCGCCCTTTAGTCTAGTGGGTGATGGTGGATGATTGGAAATAAGAAGTAAGAGTAATGATTTGACGTTCTTTTTCGTCGAAAGGTCCACATCTTGTATATCTTCCCAAGAGACCCAAGCTTTCCTTTACAAAAGTGAGAGGGGGACGCCCTTAAGATTTTAAGTTGACGGGCTATTAGAGTATTGATAAATGCGAGTACATGCCAAGATTAGCCCGACTAGACGCACCTGGTGTTTTACATCACATTATGATCAGGGGGATAGAGGGTCGAAAGATATTCAGATTTTGTAAACGATATCCTTTCTCAGGCTAATGAGAAATTTGAGCACAAATACGAGTTAAAGCGGTTGGGTTATGATCTGAATCGGATTGCATCGAGAGTGGCTGAAATTTACGATATAGAGCTGGATGAAATCTTTTTGAAAGGCAAACAGCAAAAAAGGGTTAAAGCTAGGAGCCTTTTTTGTTTTTGGGCGGTTCGCGAATTGGGAATTTCCCTTACTGAATTAGCCAGGCGTCTTGGGATAAGCGTTCCCGGGGTTGGATACTCGGTGGAGAGGGGCGAAATCATTGCGTGCGAGAACAATTATCGATTAATTGAATAAGTATCTTAGAATCTTAAGGGCGTCCCGCTATCCACGAGCTATTAATATCTTGTCCATTTAAAGTTGACAATTAAAGAAAGTATATCGTATTTAATATATTTATAAAGGTTATAACCTGATTACCCCGCCCTGTGGGCGGGGTTATTCACTTTTACCGCTTTGAATGGTTTTTTCATGGAAAGAAACATTAAAATTCTAGAAAGTAGAATAGGGGGTTAGAAATATGGCTGATCAGTCCTATCGCTCTTTTTTAAAAAAATTGGAAGATCAGGGTGAGTTGATCCGCTTTACGAGCCAAGTCGATCCGCTTACCAACATGGCGGCCGTGGAGTGGAAGGCCTTTAATGAACTGGGAAAATCGAGCCTGTTTACCAATATCAAGGGACATGAAGGCTGGCAGGCCTGCAGTCAGATCCTGGCCGACAGGAGGCGATGGGCGATCGGACTGGAGGTGGAAGAGAGTGAACTCCTGGATACCATTGGCAATAGACTCAAGGCCCCTGTCCAAACGGTCGATATCGGTCGTGACGAGGCCCCGGTTAAAGAGGTTGTTCTTAGGGGAGATGAGGTCGATCTTCAAGATATCCCCTCCATGTTCACATCGGAGAATGACGGGGGCAGGTATCTTGCATCCGGTATGGCGATTATGAAAGATCCCGATACAGGTATCCGCAACATGTCTGTTCACCGGCAGCAAATCATGGGTAAGGATAAGACCGGATTTGCCATGGTGCCCCGCCATGCACGTCTCATTTACGATAAGTGCTGTGCACGTAATGCCCCTTTACCGGTTGCCATGGTTTACGGGGTACACCCCGCGATCTTCTTAAGTTCTGCCTATTCAACCAGTTACGGTACCGATGAATTGACCCTGGCCGGTGCCCTTCTCGGTGAAGGTGTTCGTATGGTCAAGTGTGAAACCCTTGACCTTGAAGTGCCCGCAGAGGCGGAAATGGTCATTGAGGGCGAGGTAATCCCCGACCATACAGAACCGGAAGGGCCCTATGGCGAAGTCACGGGAAACTACGCCCAGCTTGGCAAAACTGAGATTTTCAAGGCGAAAGTCATCACCCGTCGCAAAGCCCCGATCTTTTATGCGCTCCATTGCGGTTTTCCTGTTACCGATGCACAGGCGACAATGGCCCTGGGGATAGAGGTTTCAACCAAGGAGCATCTCCGAAATGTAGAAGGGGGTCTGGATCTATTGGACGTGAGGACTATCACTCCGGCGGGGGCCATGATGCTGGTCATTAAATTGAGGCCCCGGGTTGAGGGGCAGGCAAAGACAGCCCTGATGGCGGCCCTTTCAGGGCCTTTCCTTCATCCCAAGATCGCTGTTGCCGTGGATGAGGACATTGATACAGGGGATATTCGGCAGGTGATGTGGGCCATAACGAATCGGGTTCGGGTCGATCGCGACATGGTCATGATTCCCAATACGCGCGTTTTCGCCCTTGACAATTCATCTCCAATTGTCCCCGGCCAAAGCAGTTTCCACCGTATAGGAACCAAGTTGATGATTGATGCGACCTTGCCCGCCTCAATTCCAGAAACCGATCAGGATCGATTAGAGCGCGCCATGCCGAAGAATTTTGACTCAATTGATTTGAAGGATTTTCTGCCATGATAGTGAGTAACGAAAACATTATGATTTTTCTAGGCCCAATGGCGATGATCTCTATCTGCCAAGCTGGGCGTTAATGCTTTCTCTTGTAATCATTCGTTTCTGACACCAACCAAACCTAACGACTTCGATAAGTAAGGTGGAATTTTGGTCGGGTAGCACTCACTGCTATTGTTGACAATGTAAAGTCCAAAAATTTCAAGTATTGCGTTTGTCTTCAACAGAGAAACGCATGTTCCAAATCAGGTTATTCGGAATTGGCCTTGTATTTCTTGCCTATGTTCCATGCCTTAGCAAACGGTTCTCCAAGTCTCCAATAGCTGGTATCTGGTTGTGAGAGTATCAGGGGCTTCATCTTCGTAAAATCCAATTTACCATCAGAAAGGAATCTCTCTTCGGTATAAGTTCCTATGATCTCGCCGATGAAAATCTCATTCGACTCCCTTTCAACGATTTCCACGAGCTTGCATTCCATGTTCAGGGGGCAGTCTTTGATCATTGGCGCAGCTTTTAGCTCACCATAGAAGAGATCAAAGATCTTTGATTTATCAGTTCTTTTGCCCGATACAATTCCGCAATAATCAGTCACTTCGGCCATCTCTTCCGAGGGTAGGCAAACGCTAAACGCATTATTCTCTTTGATTCCAGGGTTGGTGTAATGATTTTTCGCCAGTACTATAGCAATCCTTGGGGGTTTATAACTGGCCATAGTAAACCATGCAACCGTCATAAAATTTGGCTTGCCATCCACATGGGTCCCTACCAGGGAAACGGGCATAGGATATGCAGGAATCGTCGAGCCTAAATTGATTTTATCCATTCTAAGAAACCTCCCAGATTTTCTTATTCGCTATACGAATTTTAGATTCGCTGAACGTAGCACTTAAAGCAATGAAGGTCAATGGGCCCTGATCCACCATCAAGGCATCATCTGCCGTTCGACAGGCTCACGGCCCTGAGCTAAGCCGAAGGGCGGTGTTGCCTTCGATCGCTCCTCCCTGCGGCGTATATCTCCATACGCCTCACTCGTCGCTCCTCGGCGCCTTACATCTGATACCTTCCTGGTGATCAGGAACCCTCCAAAACCCGCTGATTTCAGTAAGGATACCTAATTGGATGGTGGATCAGGGCCATTCAAGCCCTTTAACGCGAAAACCTTTCATTGGCACATCCAAAAACCTTGGTTTACAAGAAGAATGCTTGAATGGATTTGATTTCGGCTCAAGTAGAGATTTTGGCAAGCTATACCGCAATTCGACGGAAGGTGAGTTATTTTCCCATATTAGAAGTAAGCTATCATAGGGGCGAGTTCCAGTATTCAAGTACCAGCGGAAAAACTGCTATCGGAAATTAGCACCAAATGAGCCAAGCATGGCAGCAGGGTGTTTTTTTCCTTGTGATGACCAGGTGGAGGGGATAGGTAAAAATTTCTCATTGACACCTATTCTAATATGTAATATTGCATTTTGTAATAATTCATATCTATAAAAGTAGCATGAAAACGAAACCATCCACTGAATACGTACTGCTGGGAGCCCTTTTCTTGGGCCCGAAACATGGTTACGAGATCATGCAGTTTTTAGAATCTGCCCTAGAATCAACTTGGGAGGTGAGTACAAGCCAACTATACCTACTCCTAAAACGGCTTGAGCATGATGGTCTCTTAGAGTCCAATTTGGAAACGCAGGAAACGCGTCCTTCGAAACGTGTTTTTTCTTTGACCTCTAAGGGTAAAAAGGCCTTTTTGGAGTGGTTGCGAATCCCGGTTGAACATATCCGTGATCTCCGCATCGAATTTCTGGCCAAGCTATTTTTTTTCCAAAGCTTTTCACTGAATGGAGGCAACGAACTGATAAAGGGCCAAGTTACCTCTTTAAAGGATATTAAGAAAAAGCTGCAGAAGAAGAATAAAAGAGAATCTGAGGCTTTTAGAAAACTTGTTTTCGAAATCAAATTGATGACTATTGAGACCTGGCAAGAATGGCTTCACAAAAAGGCAAAACCTTTTATGAGAAAGGTTCGGACACATGATTGATGTATATGATGAGATCAGGCTAAAGGTGCACGAATTATGTAAATCTCAAAACCTCCTTGACCAGGCGGTACGGGTACGTGCACGCGCGCTGAGTACCGAGGAAGCGATAGGAAATCCTGAAGCCGATGATTTTCCTCTGCAAAAGGGTAAAGAGAAACTCATGCAGGCCGAATTTCTTGATGCCGTGGGACAGGC
>DAOVAK010000829.1 GCA_030671095.1 Deltaproteobacteria bacterium
TGACAGTTTTTCGCTTTGCGCTCTGCGCTTAGCGCTTTGCGCCATGGGGTTGGCTCAAAGCCGGGTGCTCAGGACTCGCATTCTTTAATAACTATATATTAAATATAGTATAGATAGTATTTATAGAAGCAGGAGATAATGCATTTTTCTCCGTTTCATCGATTCCCACTGTGGCACAAAGAGTGCAGCTATTCATTTTGATTTCATTTGATCCGATGGAGCTATGAGCGATGTTGTATAAACCTGCTGAGGGTTTGCAGTCGGAGGCGGCTTCAATACCTAAATCTGGGGGAGACCCTTCAGCCGATGCCTGGTTAACCAATTTCTTCACCGAGAACCACGTGGATTTCGAAACTCAACCTGACGAGGTGGCCTCACCAGAACAGGTGCGTTTCGTTGTCCATCTGCCGGAGAAAGCTGTCTATTATCCTTGCTCCGCCGAGCTCTTTGAGGCGATCTCAAACAGGAAATCCACAGCGTATCTTGAGGCTCGGTACCAGGAGGTCTGGGAAGTTGTCGAGCGATTGGTCCAGGACTTGATCACTGATGAACGCAAAATGACCTTCCTCATCAAGCTACTGAGAAGGAAATTTGAGCATGACACCCACGATTGGATTATCCTGCCATCCCGGCTAAAGAAGCGGTTATTCAAGATTTTTATGGATAAGAGCAAGATTGACACCCCATATTTCCCATCTAAAGTTCAGCGGAACAAAAGGGTGGATTCATTGATCTCGAGCCATAATTTCTGGAGCATCTTTAACTGGATTGATCAGCAAACCATCCTCAGTTTTGAGAGCCTTGAGGACCTCAAGTCGGAGGTGGCCAAGCTCCAATTACAAAGGCTGCTCAAGCTCTGTGTTGCGCGTGAACTCTGGGAAGATGGGATGGGAGAAGCAGAGGCTTCTGAGGTTGATTTTAAAGAGATTTTCCACCGACCCTTGACCGGCGACGGCATTGACGCCCTGCAGGATTACCTGCAGCGCCCCCAGGACGCACCTGGTTCTTGTAGCGAGTCTCCGAAGAAGATTCTCTGGCTGAGCAACAATGCGGGAGAAATTACAGTTGATCTGAAGATCATTCGTTTTCTTCTGGGTTGGGGGCATAAGGTCATCCTCGTAGTTAAAGACGGCTTCTATCTCAACAAGGTGACCCGATACGATGTTGAACGGGATCCTCTGCTGGTGGAGGAGTTGAGTGGTGCTTCCTTTATCAAGGATCCGGGCGTCTCAAAAAAGGAACTTTTAGAGAAACTTAAGACAGACACGCAGCTTTTCATCATTTCTGACGGCACCCAGGAAAGGCTCAATTTCTTGCTCACCTCCACCACATTCGCCAGGATGTTCAAGGAAGTCGATATGGTTATTACTAAAGGAGAGGAACAATGGCGGCGGCTATTTGCCACCCCGTTTCAGTTTACCAGGGATATTTTCAATGTACGATTGGGCCCTGACGGACAAGAGGTGATTGTAAGTTACCAACCAAAACATCCCGAGGCGGTGAAGTTCTCAGAACAGGATCTCAATGAAAAAGCCAACGGTATC